>CAYZLS010000281.1:0-3312 GCA_964479355.1 uncultured Wenzhouxiangellaceae bacterium
ATTGAGGATTGGTGTATTTCCCGCCAGCTATGGTGGGGCCATCAGATTCCCGCCTGGTACGATACCGAAGGCAATATTCATGTTGGCTATGACGAGGCAGATGCCCGCGAGCGTGGCGGCCTGGGCGAGGATATCAAATTGCGCCGTGACGAAGACGTACTGGATACCTGGTTCTCATCTGCGCTCTGGCCATTCAGCACACTTGGCTGGCCAAAGCAGACACCACGCCTGCAAAAGTTTTATCCGACCAACGTACTGGTAACCGGATTCGATATCATATTTTTCTGGGTCGCCAGGATGATCATGATGGGTCTCAAATTCATGGACGAAGTACCTTTTACGGAGGTCTATATTCATGGCTTGATCCGTGATAACAACGGTCAAAAAATGTCCAAATCCAAGGGTAATGTGCTGGACCCCCTTGACCTGATCGATGGTATCGACCTAGAGTCCTTGGTCAAAAAACGTACAACCAGCCTGATGCAACCCCACATGGCCCCAGCAATTGAAAAAGCGACCCGCAAGGAGTTCCCGGCTGGCATTCCCGCGTTTGGATGTGATGCCCTGCGCTTTACCTTTGCAACACTGGCAACCAATGGCCGTGACATTCGCTTCGATCTGGGTCGCATAAAAGGCAACCGAAACTTTTGCAACAAACTATGGAATGCGGCACGTTATGTACTGCTTAGCACGTCCGAATATGAAATCCGCCCGGTACGCCCTTCCAGCACAGCTGACCGCTGGATAATGTCCCGGTTGCAGCAAATGATTACCGAAGTGAGAGGGCACATCAACAGCTACCGACTGGATCTTGCATCCCAGTGCCTGTATGAGTTCATCTGGAATGAATACTGTGACTGGTATTTGGAGTTATCCAAGCCGGTGCTACAAACGGGCAGTGCTGAGGAGCAAAATGCCACGCTCTACACCTTGCTGCGAGTGCTTGAGAGCAGCCTGCGCTGCGTGCACCCATTCATGCCTTTCATTACCGAAGATATTTGGCAACGCCTGAAAACACCACTGGCCATTGAAGGCGACAGCATCATGTTGCAGGCATTTCCCCAGGCTGGTATTCCAAACCAACAGGCAGAAGAAGATATAGCCTGGTTGCAACAGGTGCTGCAGGGTATCCGTAACATCCGGGCTGAATTAAATGTTGCGCCTGGTAAAGCGCTGGCTATCGCATTTCAGGCAGGTAATAAGACAGACCGACAGCGGCAAACCGAATTTGAAACGTTGTTAAACAGCCTCGGCAAAATTAGTACGAGCCAATGGCTGGATGAGGGTGCCGACAGTTCGGGGTATTCCGTCACCTTGGTTGCGGGCTTAAAAGTTCTCGTATCTCTCGAGGGGTTGGTCAACGTGGCAGATGAGATAACCCGGTTGGATAAATTGCTGCAGCGTGAACTGGCTAATCTCAAACGTTCTCAGAGCAAACTGGGGAATAAGCGGTTTGTCGAGAACGCACCAACGACAGTGGTCGAACAGGAACGACAGCGACTGGCTAAACACACAGCAAAAGTCGCTGGATTTGAAGCGCAAATAAAAAAACTCATGGAGGACTGATCAGCTTGCTAGTCGGGAACTTTCGTCCGGTTCCCAACGAGCAAGCTCGTCGGTCCTACAATTCCCTGCACATCCCGATGGCGTCCTCGTGCCCTTCTCCCGCATTGTAATAGGAAGGCCTGCGACTGACCACTGCAAAGCCCTTGCGCTGATACAAAAGCTTCGCGCGGGGGTTGCTTTCGCGCACCTCCAAGAACAGTACATTATTCTCCAATCTCGACACATGGTTGATCACATACTCAAGTAATAAATCGCCATAGCCCTGGTGCTGCCACTCAGGGTGGATGCACAAATTCAGCAAGTGTGCTTCAGCGGCGGCCCAGTTATAAATTGCATAGCCAACCAGGTCAGTTCCCAGTTGTAGACCGAAACAGGCATATCCAACGCGCAGGCATTCTACAAAAATCCCGCGTGACCAAGGAAACGGATAGGCCATCTCCTCAATCGCGTACATTCGATCCAGGTCTTCCACACCAAGGCGGCGAATCTGTAAATTCAGCCTATCCGGGCTGGCGGTCAACTGCTGGCCACCATGCCGGATTGACATAGAACCGACCAGAGCAAACGCCGTGCATCAGCACGGCGTTCAAGCTCGGACATTGCCGGCAGCACCACTAGGTTGGCGGAATTTAACGTAGCAGGCAATTTTTCGCCAAAATACTGTTTTGCCAGGGTTTTACCAAATACCGCGACGATGGTAAAAAGATGGTTATTGACCGCCTCTTTCAACACAACACTATCAGTATTTTCTGCAGGCCAAGCCCACACAGGAACACGACCCAATGCGCGGCCAATGTCATTAGCCAGCTTACTGGCTGAATCAATGTCAGTTGCACAAATCAGCAGGACGCTGCCACGGCCTGGCCCCAGTTTAAGCCCCACATCAAGATTTGCTGGCTTCGCATTGCGCAAAGCCCAGACACTCACACCCATGGCCTCAAGGTAGGTCTGTTGAAGGGCATCAACCACGCAACTGATCCGGGTCGAATTCTCCGTCTGCATTATCAGGTACATCTGACTGAGCTCCTTCACTACCCCTCTGATGGAACTCGCTCCTTTTTTGAGCAGGCCGTTTGCCACGCTTTAACTTCCAGTTTCGGCGACCGACAACGGTTATGACTAGGCCAGACACCACGTAAGTACTACCAAAAATCATACCCATGATCGGTGGATCAAGTGCAATCAACACCATAATCAAAACAGCTAGTAAAACCCACACTCCTGGTACTTTGTCACCGCTCGGACCGACTTTGAAACTGTAATAACGCACACGGGAAAACATCAGTATGCCCAGCACGATTGTTTCTACAAAAACCAGCCAGCGGACGGTATCTCCAGCAATGCCATTATCAACAAAAAACCAGACTGTAAAAACCAGCGTACCGGCAGCTGCGGGACTGGCCAGGCCCTGAAAATAGCGTTTGTCGGTGCTGCCTGCCTGGGTATTGAACCGTGCCAGGCGCAAGGCTGCGCAGGCAGCAAACAAAAACGCTGCCAACCAGCCGAGCTTGCCAGCAAACGGGCTGATCTCACTGAGACTGGCAAGTGACCAGTTAAAAACTAACAAGGCAGGTGCGAGGCCAAATGATATAAGGTCTGCAAGACTGTCGTATTGCACGCCGAAGTCACTCTGGGTATTGGTCAAACGAGCCACACGCCCATCCAGTCCGTCCAACAAACCAGCAACAATACTCGCGATTGCAGCAGTTTCGAATTGACCGTTGATCCCCACAATGATCGAATAAA
>CAYZLS010000282.1:0-1929 GCA_964479355.1 uncultured Wenzhouxiangellaceae bacterium
ATGATCTGGCCCAACGTTCCGGCTGCACAGATACTGCCGGTGGCGATAGATGGGTCATAGTTGTGCTTGAGCATGGTCGGCAAAGACAACAGCCCCATTGTCACAACCGTGGCACCTACAATTCCTGTACTGGCGGCCATCAGTGCACCCACCAACATTACCGCAAGACCTATACCGCCCGGAATTCGCCGCATCAGTTGTGCCAATGCCTGCAATAGTTGTTCTGCCAGCCTTGAGCGTTCCAGCATCACACCCATAAAAACAAAGACCGGCACGGCAATCAGTGTCTCATTGCTCATGATGCCAAACACACGACTGGGAAAGGCGCTCAGGAAAGAGGCATCAAATGTACCCGTCAGAAAACCCAATAAAGCAAAGATCAATGCCACACCAGCCAGGGTAAAGGCTACTGGAAAACCCGCCATCAGCGAAATACCAGCGGCCAGAAAAAGACCGAGCGACATCAACCCTGCCATGATAATCCGGTATTGATTACCTTGCCAAATTGAAGCAGAGCATGCTTCATGGCGTGCTTTTTATGCACAGACACTGACTCATGATAATAAAACATGGGCTTAATGAATTTGTTGATTTAAAATTATGCGAAACATTTGGTAAATAACTGTTTTTTAACATTTTTCACGTTTTTCTTGTGACAGATGATCCGGCTGCAATTCTAGCATGACCCCCGGCTGGTATACCTTTAGTGATTTTGTACACAGAGTTATCCACAGCCTTGGTGCTCCACCACAAACAGCCGTTTTCAGCATCTGTTCAAAGGTTTACAATAAGCCACCTTTGTGCCGTATTTGGTACGCCCGTTAACAGGACAGGTTTTCTTGAAAGAGCATATTGAAGAGTTATTAATTCAGGCGCTACTGCACCTGATACGTGACGGTGTACTGACACAAGATTGCGATATCATTCCTCAACTGGAACGGGCCCGTTCACCTGAACATGGTGAATTCGCTTCCAACATTGCCATGGTGCTGGCCAAACGAACCGGCATGTCCCCAAAAGAACTGGCGCAGGCCATCATTGAGAAAATGCCGCGCTCGCGCCAGCTTGAAAGGGCGGAAATCGCCGGCGTGGGATTTATCAATTTCTACATGAACCATCTCGCCCTGACAGGCGTGGTTAAGGATATTTTGTACCAGGGCGATTCCTATGGATACCATCAGCCAGACCCCGAGCACGAGATAACCGTCGAATTCGTTTCGGCCAATCCGACCGGACCACTACACGTGGGTCATGGCCGCGGCGCAGCCTACGGCGCCAGTCTCGCAAGTATCCTGCAGGCAGCAGGTTATACGGTACAGCGCGAATATTATGTCAATGACAATGGCCGTCAAATGGACATTCTCGCTGTCAGTGTCTGGCTGCGTTATCTGGAACTATGTGGTGAACAACTCCGCTTCCCGCAAAATGGCTACCACGGCGATTATATCTACAACCTCGCCCGCGAAGTACGCAAGGATGTCGGCGACAAATGGCGCCACAAAGGGCAGGATGTACTCGACCAGTTGCCACCCGATGAAGCCGACGGCGGGGATCGTGAAAAGTATATAGATGCGCTGATCCAGCGCTCACGTGAACTTTTGGGTGCTAAAGGTTACCCCACTTTTGAAGCCTCGGTGAACAGCATTCTCATTGATATCCAGCAGGATCTGGAGGAGTTCGGAGTCAATTTTGATCACTGGTTCTCAGAAAAGGATCTCGAACGCAGTGGTGCCATCGAACAGGCAATCAATCGGCTGAAAGAAAATGGCCATTTGTACAAAAAAGACGGTGCAACCTGGTTTCGGGCATCTGAACTGGGCGATGAAAAAGACCGGATAGTAATCCGTGGAAACGATCGGGCAACTTATTTTGCTTCTGACATTGCCTATATTCTGAATAAACTGGAACGCGGTTTCGAAAAGGCAATCT
>CAYZLS010000282.1:1939-3297 GCA_964479355.1 uncultured Wenzhouxiangellaceae bacterium
GGCGCCGATCACCATGGCTACATCGCACGCTTACGGGCAGCGGCCACCGGTTTGGGTGAAGACCCCGATCGTCTGGAAATTATTCTGATCCAGTTCGCAGTCCTTTACCGAAAGGGCAAAAAAGTCGCCATGTCTACGCGCTCTGGGCAGTTCATTAGTTTACGTGAACTGAGGGAAGAGGTCGGAAACGATGCTGCCCGCTTTTATTATGTAATGCGCTCCCATGAACAACACTTGGATTTTGACCTGGATCTGGCCAAATCAAAAACCAACGAAAACCCGGTATATTACATCCAGTATGCCCATGCCCGTATTTGCAGCGTATTTAGAAACCTTGAACAAACCAATGATACCCACAACCAGGCCATTGGTGAGGCGGCTTTAAAACTGCTCACCGAACCACACGAAATTAAACTATTGCGCGCCTTAAGCCGGTATCCAGAAGTTATTGAAGCTGCCGTCCGGGCGCGGGCACCGCATCAACTTGCTCATTACTTACAGTTGTTGGCTGCTGAGTTTCATGCGTATTACAACTCACACCAGTTCCTGGTAGATGATGAAAACATCAGAAATGTGCGTCTGAATCTAATTCTGGCAGCCCGAACTGTCCTGTCGAACGGTCTTGGTTTGTTGGGAATCTCAGCTCCGGAGTCTATGTAAATGACAGCTAACCGTAAAAAATCTGGCAAGCCACGACGGGGTCATAAAAAAGGCAGCAAGGATATTCCTGCCTGGCTTTGGCTGTTAAGTGGGATTTTGATTGGCCTAGGGGTCGCGCTAGCACTGATGTTCAAGGGTTATTTGCCTGACCTGAAGCATTCCACCGTTGACAGCAAGGCACGCAAACCTTCTGAACCCGCACTGATTGAAGGTAAAACCAAGGCAACAAGCAGCCCCCAAAAGCGGCTCTATGATTTTTTTACAGTGTTACCGGAAATGGAAGTCGTCGTGCCGGAACAGGAACTGAGCCGTAGGGCAAAACCGTCGCCCAGCGCCACCAATAACAACCAACCTGAAAGCTATATTTTACAGGCAGGCTCATTCCGTATTGTTGCTGAAGCTGAGCAGATGAAAGCCCGTTTAGCGTTACTTGGCTCGATGGCCGAAGTGCAGACTGTGACAGTCAACCAACAAACCTGGCACCGTGTCAGACTCGGGCCTTTTAAAGGCACGCGCAAGACAGATAAAATGCGCCGTTTGCTGGCAGAAAATCAAATTGAAACGCTGGTAATGAAGGTTGTGCCATAGAAGACCACCCACATGATTTATCTCATCACCGCTAGTTGATTTAGATCAAATCCCTCTTTGTATCTTACTTCTCACAGCATTTGGACAAACGCTGTAAGTTGTTCATGGTC
>CAYZLS010000283.1:0-3283 GCA_964479355.1 uncultured Wenzhouxiangellaceae bacterium
CGTGATGAGCAACGTGTGGATGGCTTGGGCGAAGAATATTCCAAGAAGTTCATGCTTGATTATAACTTCCCTTCCTTCTCGGTTGGTGAATGTCGTCCAATTCGTGGACCAGGTCGTCGTGAAATTGGTCACGGTGCTTTGGCGGAGCGAAGTGTGAATCCGATTCTTCCTGATCCGGAAGACTTCCCTTACACCGTTCGCGTTGTCTCCGATATCTTGGAATCGAATGGTTCCAGTTCGATGGCCAGCGTTTGTGGTGCCACTCTGGGCCTGATGGCTTCGGGTGTTCCGATCACGAATCCTGTGGCCGGTATCTCGATCGGTTTGGTGCAAGAAGGCGACGACTACGCACTTCTCACCGACATTTTGGGTAGCGAAGATCACTTCGGCGACATGGACTTCAAGGTTGCCGGAACTCAAAACGGTATCACCGGTATTCAGCTCGACCTGAAGATCGATGGCATCAGCGACGAAATCACCCGAGGTGCACTAGCTCAGGCTCGTGAAGCTCGGATCGAAATCCTCCGTAAGATGTTGACGACCATTTCGAAGCCACAGGACGAGATTTCGGCCTTGGCTCCTCGATTGATTCGTACCAAGATCAACCCCGACAAGATTGGTGCTCTAATCGGACCGGGCGGCAAAATGATCCGCTCGATTCAGGAAGATACCGGCTGTGTCTTGGAAGTTGAAGACGACGGTACGGTTACCATCGCTAGCCAAAGTGGTGAATGGGCCGACGCAGCACTGTTGCGAATCGAAGCTTTGACCGCCTCGGTCAAGGTTGGCAAGATCTACGATGGCAAGATTTCCAGCGTGAAGGACTTCGGTGCCTTTGTCGAAATTCTTCCCGGTCGTGACGGTCTGTGCCACATCAGTGAACTTTCGACGGAGTATGTCGGAAATGTCGGTGATGTGTGCCGCGTCGGTGACACGATGCGAGTCAAAGTTATTGCTGTCGACGAGCAAGATCGCGTAAAATTAAGTCGTCGAGCGGCCATGGAAGAAGCTACCGCTGAGGCGGAACCAGCAGCTGAATAGATCTATGTTGTTCCTCTCCGCAGGGTTGTCGCAATGATGGCCCTGCGGGTGAGGTTGCATTCCGAAGAGTCCAGTATGTTTCGGGCGCTGTGATTATGGGACAATCAGCACTGCTCAACGATGAACTTCCAAGTGATGGCGGTACGTACGCTGAGTTGGTTAAGCTTGTCAGCGAACTCGCTCACGAAATCCGAAATCCGTTGTCGAGCATTCGATTGAATATGGAATTGCTTGGCGAAGATGTTGGTTCACTTGGTGATGACTCCGCAGCCAATCAAACTGCCCGAAGAGCCAAGGCGAAGATCGATCTGGTTCGTCAGGAATGTGATCGTCTGCAGAAGCTTCTGGATGACTTTCTTGATTTTTCTCGACAAGAGGGTATTGATCCGGAGCCGGGCAATCTCAATGTCGAACTTGAGCAATTGTTGGATTTCTTTCAACCACGAACTGATGACGCTGGTGTTGAGCTTGTTCGATATTTGGATCCAGAATTGCCTGCAGTCCGAATTGATCGTGAAACGTTTCGATCGGCGATACTCAATCTCTTGATCAACGCGACTCAGGCAATGCAAGAAGGCGGCCAGTTAGTGATCAGGACACGAGCCGCTGGTCTCGGTGTTTTGATCGAATTGATCGACACTGGCCCTGGCATGAGTTCTGAGACACTAGCTCGGGTGTTTGAGGCATTCTATTCAACAAAACAAGGCGGCTCAGGCCTCGGACTTCCCACTGCACGAAAAATTATTGAGGCCCATGCCGGCTCAATTGACATAGAAAGTGCTCCTGGTCGCGGAACTAAGTTGGCAATCTGGCTGCCATCGCCCCCGCGTTTGCCAACAGAATCAACTGAGAATAAGTCATGAATTATTTTTACAACCCTTAACTAGTCTTTGGTGCATGATGTCGACAAGCCCGATAGAAACTAGCTCTTCTCCGAAAAGTGTTGACGGAATTTCCAGATCCGTACGTGTTCTGGTGGTGGACAATGATATTGTGCATGCACGGACAATGGGCGAGGGGCTTGAGCGACTTGGCTACAAGGTGATTGTGGCTGGTGGTGGTAATGAAGGTGCTCAGCAGATTCGCGAGGAATCGTTCGATGTTGTTGTTACCGATCTTATGATGAATGACATTGGTGGTTTGGAAATTCTTAAAGTGGCGAAGACGTCATCTGCCGAGACAGAAGTTATTGTTGTGACAGGGCATGGAACAGTGCCATCAGCAGTTGAGGCGATGCAACAGGGCGCTTTCACGTACCTGCAGAAGCCTCTTGAGCTTGCTCAGTTAAGAGTGGCTGTTGAGAAGGCGTCTGCTGGAGTTCGGCTGCGGCTTAAGAATCTCGAGTTGAATCAGCGGCTTGATGAACGATTTGGTTTCGAAGGGGTCGTGGGGTCAAGTACTCAGATGCGAGGCGTGATCGAGCGACTGAAACGGATTGCACCAACGGATGCAACTGTTCTAATTCAAGGTGCAACCGGCACCGGAAAGGAACTAGTTGCGCAGGCAATTCATCAAAACAGCCCGCGAAAGAAAAAGCCTTTTGTTGCGCTGAACTGCGCTGCGCTTAGTGAGAATATTCTTGAAAGTGAGCTTTTCGGCCATATCAAAGGTGCGTTTACTGACGCTTCTTCAGACAGGGTTGGAAAGTTTGAATACGCTGATGGTGGAACGCTATTCCTTGATGAGGTTGGTGACATGCCTTTGGCGACACAAATCAAACTGCTTCGAGTTCTCGAGTCGGGAGAGATTACAAGGGTAGGTTCGAATCAGCCTGTTCGAGTGAATGTTCGAATTCTTTCTGCAACAAATCGGAATCTTGAGGATGCAGTCGAAGATGGTAGTTTTCGTAGTGACCTCTATCATCGGCTGAAAGTCGTGACGATATTGATCCCAAATCTGCAGGAACGATCCGCGGATATACCGCTTCTTATTGAGCATTTCATGAAGCAATTTGCGAAAAGACATCAAAAGCCTATCAAAGGGATGTCACGTGCTGCGAGAGTAAAGCTCTTGGAGTTTTCATGGCCTGGGAATGTGCGTCAGCTTCGTAATGTCATTGAAAGCATGGTGGTTGTTGATTGTGACGAGACGCTCGATGTTGATGATCTACCAGCTGAATTGGATCCAGAGGCTGGGCATGTGCAGGCGGTCGTCCCAGACAATATTGAGGAGAATGTTGGTATCACATCTCTTATTGGTCGGCCACTTGATGAAATTGAAAAAATATTTATTGGAGAGACGC
>CAYZLS010000284.1:0-3277 GCA_964479355.1 uncultured Wenzhouxiangellaceae bacterium
TTTGGGTGGTTTTGATCCTATTTTCAAGTACTTAAATCTTTTCGTTCAGGCACTATTTAGGGAAAATGCCCGGGCTAAACAGGATCTTTGGCCGTTGCCAACTCAATGCCACCGATGGCAGCCTGAGCTATCAAGTTGATCTCTGTCTCATTGATTACATAGGGCGGCATAAAATACACAACATTTCCGATCGGCCGCAGTAAAACCCCCTGCTGTAGCGCATATTCATACACCCGCATACCACGACGCTGTTGCCAATCGTACTGCAGCATGGGATCACGCCGGGCTACCATTTCGATGGCTAGGATCATCCCGGTCTGCCGAATTTCACCTACCTGCGGGTGATCCTGCAACGGCGCGACAGCCGACAACATGTGTTGGGCCAATAGCCGGTTATCCGCCAGCACATCACGTTGCTCAAACAATTCCATGGTTGCCAGTGCTGCCGCGCATGCCAGCGCGTTTCCGGTGTAGCTGTGTGAATGTAAGAAACCTCTGAGCGAGGTGTAGTCAGCGTAAAATTCTGCATACATCTCGTTACTGGTCAGTACTGCCGACATGGGCAGGTAGCCACCGGTCAGGCCTTTGGAGAGGCACATAAAATCAGGTGATATGCCATCCTGCTCACAGGCAAACATGCTTCCGGTTCTGCCAAAACCCACCGCGATTTCATCGGCAATCAGATGCACCTGGTATTCATCACATAAAGCGCGCAAACCATGCAGGTAAGACGGCGGGTACATCCTCATGCCACCGGCACACTGCACCAATGGCTCGATAATGACCGCACAAACTTCGCCTTCATGCTGGGTAAATATTTCACGCATACTGGCCAATTGTTGCCCGGTGTGCTCGTCCCATTGGGCCCGCGGCAAACCAAAACAGTCCGGACTGGGTGCAACCAGCGCCTCCATCAATAGGGGCTCGTAGGCCGCTTTGAACAAACCGGCATCACCCACACTGAGTGCACCGAGCGTATCACCGTGATAACTGTTGGACAGTGTTACAAAACGCGTACGCTGGTCTTCACCCCTATTTCGCCAAAAGTGAAAGCTCATTTTCAATGCGATTTCGACCGCGGCAGCACCACTGTCAGCAAAAAACACCCGATCCAGTCCCGCCGGCGTAATCTCAACCAGTTTTTCTGCCAGGCGCACGGCCGGCTCATGGGTAGCTCCGGCCAGAATGACATGCTCAAGGCAATTCGCCTGGGCAGCAACCGCCGCGCTGATATGCTTGTTGGTATGGCCAAACAGGTTAACCCACCAGGAACTAATGGCGTCGATATAGCGCTTGCCCTGCATGTCTTCCAACCACACACCATGACCACTTTTAACCGGTAGCAACGGTAACCACTCGTGGTCTTTCATTTGCGTGGTCGGGTGCCATAACACCGCGAGATCGCGCTGCCGGATCGCCTCATTTTTACCCATACTCATCACTCGTTCATTGTCATTAACTGCCTCTGCAATCTGGTATCATGGACAGTACAGGCCAGCCTTGCAAGCGCTGCCAAAAAACCTTATCCACCGATCAACGGGTACTCAATCCATGCCGCAGGAAACAGCCAACCAGGAATTCCTTGCCACCGCCCTGCGCGCCGCCCATGCTGCGCGTGAACTGATCCTGTCTTATTACAATGGTGAGTTTGAGGTTGAGATCAAGGCCGACCAGACACCCGTTACAATTGCAGACCGCGAAGCAGAACAGATCATTCGCACAACGCTTGAGAACGCCTATCCGGAGCATGGTATCTTCGGTGAGGAATACGGTGCTATTAGTAAAGACACTCCCTACCTGTGGTTGATAGATCCGATTGATGGCACTAAGAGTTTTGTCCAGCGCTACGGCATATTTTCCACCCAGATTGCATTGGCGCACAAAGGAGAGCTGATCCTGGGCGTCTCTTGCGCACCGGCCATGAACGAACTGGTCTGGGCCACTCGCGGTGGTGGCGCTTTTAACCAGGCCGGGCGTTTGCAGATCAACACGGTGGAACACATCGAGCAGGCAAGTATTTCTACTGGCAATATCCAGAGCTTAGCAGCAAGCAGTCGTTGGCCGGCCTGCGGGCGAATCCTAGCACGCGCCAACCGCACACGCGGTTATGGTGATTTCTACCATTACCATCGCCTGGCTGCCGGCCAGTTGGATGCCGTTATCGAGTCCGACGTCAATATTCTGGATATTGCTGCTTTGTGCGTCATTGTCACAGAGGCCGGGGGGGTGTTCACCGATCTCGAGAATCAGCCCATCAACCTGGATACCCGTTCGGTGCTGGCTGCCAACCGGCCACTGCATACCCGGTTGCTGGCAGAATTGAATCGTGACTGAGTAACGATGACAAAACTTCCAAAAATTCACGCCAGACACGAACTTGACCCTAGCAGGCTTTTTAGCATTGAACAACTGGATCTGGAATTTAGTAACGGTGAAAAACGCACCTATGAACGCCTGCGCAGTCACGGACTCGGCGCGGTTATCGTAGTGCCGATGCGTGACCCTGAAACCGTATTACTGGTACGCGAATACGCGGCCGGTCTGCACCACTACGAGCTGGGCCTGGTCAAAGGCAGGCTGGAGGCCGGTGAAAGCATTTTGGAAGGCGCACAAAGAGAGCTCAAGGAAGAAATAGGGTTTGGTGCCAATGACCTGTTTGAATTGACTGCTCTGAGCCTGGCGCCTGGTTATATGACCCATACCACCCACGTTGTGTTGGCACGGGATCTGTTTCCGGAAAAACTGGTGGGTGATGAGCCAGAAGAGCTGGAAATCGTACCGTGGCCCATCGCTGATTTGCATACGTTAGTGCAACGGCCGGACTGTACTGAAGGGCGCTGCATCGCGGCCCTTTATATTACCCGTGACTACCTGCAACAGGAAACAACATGAATCTGGATGACAAACTGCAACCAGATCTTGCCCAGCTGGTGGATATCGCGCGTCGGGCCGGGGCGGCAATCCTTGAATGGTACGACGATGACATGGGCATCACTTATAAGGCTGATACCTCGCCTTTGACCCGTGCCGACCTCGCCAGTCATCAGTTGATCACGACCGAATTGCAACTGCTTTGGCCGGACATTCCGGTCTTATCAGAAGAATCCGCGGATATTCCCTGGAACACCCGCAAACAATGGCAGCAATACTGGCTGGTCGACCCGTTGGATGGCACCAAGGAATTTATCAACCGCAATGGTGAGTTTACCGTTAATATTGCCCTGATTCGCGAGCACCAGCCAGTTCTCGGAATCGTTTATGTGCCGGTAAGCGATAC
>CAYZLS010000285.1:0-747 GCA_964479355.1 uncultured Wenzhouxiangellaceae bacterium
TGCTGTGGTATTGGCAGTCAAACCACAGGTTTTGCCGGCGGTGTTACAACAAATCTCCCAGCTCCTCAACCCGGGACAACTGGTCATATCCATTGTGGCCGGGATACCCATTAGTCAGATCCTGGCGCAACTGGATGGATCACCTCCTGTCATTCGCACGATGCCAAATACACCGGCCCTCATTGGTCGCGGCATCACCGGTTTGTATGCGCAAGAAAACTGTAGTATCGAGCAGCGTGATTGTGCCCAACAACTGATGCAGGCAGCCGGTGAAGTTGTATGGCTCGAGGATGAAAACCTGCTGGATGTCGTCACCGCAGTATCAGGCAGCGGACCGGCGTATATCTATTACCTGATTGAAGCAATGCGCAGTGCTGGAACCCGCCTGGGGTTACCCGCAAAGGTAGCCGCCAAACTCGCTCTGCAAACCGCTTATGGTGCCAGCACCATGGCGGTGCAAAGTGACATGGACGTAGAGGAACTTCGCCAGCGTGTTACTTCAAAAGGTGGCACTACCCAGGCAGCTCTGGAACAACTTGAAGCGGGTAGGTTTGAGAGCTTGGTGTATTCTGCTATCCAGGCAGCCACCCAGCGCGGACAGGAACTTGCCAGCACAAGGACACCCAAATGAACCCCTCAGGCGCGCTCATTTATTTAATCAGCACCATCACCGATTTGTACATCGCGGTCATTCTGCTGCGTTTATTGCTGCAGTGGGTCAGGGCCGATTTCTACAATCCTTTATGC
>CAYZLS010000285.1:757-3275 GCA_964479355.1 uncultured Wenzhouxiangellaceae bacterium
TGTCACCAACCCTGTATTGGTTCCGGCCAGGCGCATCGTGCCATCCATCGGCAAATTGGATACCGCTTCGGTAGTCGTCATGTTGCTACTTGAAATAGCCCAACTGGCCGTCATCAACCAGTTAAGCCAGGCGGGCTTTAGTTTTCAATTCATGGCCCTGTTTGCCGTCAAAAAGCTGTTGGTTGCACTGTTGGTGACTTATTTTGTCCTGATCATTGCCAGGGTGATTGTCAGTTGGATCGTAGGGCAGTCCCGCCACCCGTTGATACCTTTGATTCACCAGTTAACCGATCCGGTTTTACGACCGATCAACAAGTTCCTCCCCTCCATAGGTGGTCTCGACCTGTCGCCGTTATTTGCATTAATAGTAGTGCGTTTCCTGTTGCTGCTGCTGGACTGGTAGACAGATTCCCTAAGGGTACAATCTTTGGCGGGTCCAGCTTCCATTTTGGAGGGTAAACCGGAAGCGGTCGTGCAAGCGACTCTCCATTCCATACCAGAACTCAATCATCTCCGGCTTCAAACGATAGCCTGACCAGTGGGGCGGCCGCGGCACGTTTTCATCGGTAAACTTCTGTTCATATTCCGCCACTCTTTTCTCCAGTGTAGCGCGACTGTCCAGTTCTTCTGATTGCAATGAGGCCCAGGCACCAATCTGGCTACCGCGTGGGCGGGTGGCAAAATAGGCATCCGCCTCCGCTTCGGTAACGGTCTCAACACTCCCTTCTACCAGCACCTGGCAGAAAATGGATTTCCACAAAATGCACAAGGCAGCCTGTGGGTGTTGCCGCAATTGCTGACCTTTGGTGCTGAGGGTGTTAGTATAAAACACAAAGCCGTTTGCTTCAAAATCCTTGAGCAGCATCGTGCGTACAGACACCTTTCCTGCAGCGGTGGAAGTTGCCAATGACATGGCTGTAGGTTCTGGCTCGCCCGCTTCTTGTGCAGAGCGCATTGCCTGCCCAAAGCGTTCAATGACTTCAGATAGGAAATTCATCTTTTTCCTTTGTGCAAGAATGGCGCTGTAATGTGAGGGTATACGACACGCGCATGATTTTCCCACCTCAGGCGGGGCGAACCCTCGCTGCCGGCAGGGTTTTTAGCCATAATAACCACACCACCAGGGCATCAAGTATGATCAACGCCTGCCACAGGTAAAGGTGAAACCATTCAAATGCGGTGTAATTCCACTGCCCGAGGTAATACAGGCTTATTATTCTGACCAGGTTGAGTAACTGAATTGCAAAAAAACCGATTACAAAGCCGATGAATTTGTGCTTTATTGGCGCTGGAAAGGCGAAAATAGCCGAAAAAAGGATAATAACAGCCTCAAGGCCATTACAACCACGTTCGATGCGTACACCGAACCCAGAGACGCTGTCACGTATGGCGTTGCCAGTGGCAATGACATCGTCGTCAAAGATTTGCACAATCCAAACGCTGATATCAGCAATCATGGATGTGAATGGAAGGATGACGTAGATTTCCGCTGACTGTAAAATCTCAAGCGCAAACAGCCCGATCAGCAAAATTGAAAAGATGATGAAAAAACGCAGCATTACCCTCCACATGGTTCCTGTTCAACGGGTGGGGCAATGTTACCCAAAACCTTCCCTGCTTGCACGCCGTTTTTGCGTATGTCAGGATCAGAAAATCAGTTAGTCGATGAGTAATTCTTTCCAGAATATTTTTTTAATTGGCCCAATGGGGGCGGGCAAAACCACCATTGGTAAACAACTGGCAGCCTTGCTCAAGCTCGAATTTTTTGATTGTGACCATGAGATTGAGAATTTGACCGGAGTCAGTGTTAACTTGATTTTTGATCTGGAGGGCGAGGCCGGATTTCGCCAGAGGGAGAGTCGGCTTCTCAACCAGTTGACCGCCAAAAAGGGCGTCCTGATTTCAACTGGAGGTGGTGTAATCTGTCAGCAGGAAAACCGCAAGTTACTGCGTTCACGCGGATTTGTTGTCTACCTCAAGACTAGCATTGAGAAACAACTCAAGCGATTGCGTCAGGACAAAAGCCGGCCGTTGTTACAGGTACAAGACCGGACGCAACGACTACTGGAGCTTGCAAGGCAGCGAAATCCGCTTTATGACACCACAGCTAACCTGGTGTTCAGTACCGGGAATCAAAGCGTACATGGCGCTGCCAGAACATTACATTCAGTCATTTTGGAACAAGCGAATCCGCTTAACGTGAATTGAAGCAAAGCAGTCACATGCAGACAGTTAAAGTTGAATTGGCACAACGCAGCTATACTGTTTTGATTGGTTCCAACTTACTGGGTACCAATAATCCCGCAATCAAGCTTCCAGCGGGAACGGTAACCCTTATTGTCAGTAACAAAACCGTGGCTCCCTTGTATCTGCAAGCGCTAACAGATTCGCTGCTTGATACCCAGGTACATAGCCTGGTTTTACCCGATGGCGAACAATTCAAAACAATCGAATACTGGTCGCAGATTATCGATAAGCTGATCGCAATCCGTGCGCCACGTGATACCACATTGGTAGC
>CAYZLS010000286.1:0-3266 GCA_964479355.1 uncultured Wenzhouxiangellaceae bacterium
CCAGGGTGGTGCAGGCCGTTGGTCAGCAGGTGCGTACGGTAACCGGCAGCGACCGGCAAGCCAGGGCCAGTCCCTGCAGCAATCCTATGCTGCGTTGGGCTTGCAAGCTGATGCGAGCACCCAGGAGATCAAGCGGGCTTACCGCAAACTCGTGTCCCAGTATCATCCCGATAAACTGGTATCGCGTGGGCTACCGGACAAAATGATGGATATGGCAAAAAAACGCGTGCGGGAGATCAATGCGGCCTACGACCAGATCAAGGCATCCAAGAGGATTAAGTAAC
The DNA here is from genome assembly GCA_964479355.1 of uncultured Wenzhouxiangellaceae bacterium. Lineage (GTDB taxonomy): Bacteria > Pseudomonadota > Gammaproteobacteria > Xanthomonadales > SZUA-36 > SZUA-36. Next base: position 285 of record CAYZLS010000286.1, read on the forward strand.
AAAATATCAACCAGCGGTTTGGCAGTGGTCGGCTGGTACAATACACAATTTTGGATAGTTGCATACCGAACCGGAGCCCATCATGAAGCAGAGCAGTATCATTTCGCCCTCATTTCTGTCCGCAGATTTCGCCCGTCTGGGTGAAGACACACAGGCAGTTTTGGATGCCGGTGCTGACTGGGTGCATTTTGATGTGATGGATAATCACTTTGTGCCGAACCTGAGCATGGGCCCGATGGTCTGTAAAGCCTTGCGTGAATTTGGCATCACCGCACCCATTGATGTCCATCTGATGGCCCAGCCAGTAGACGAACTCGTGGTGCAGTTTGCGGATGCGGGTGCCAGCCTGATCACGTTTCATCCTGAAGCAAGCAAGCATGTCGATCGTACGCTTAAGCTGATTCAGGAGCATGGTTGCAAAGCCGGCTTGGCGCTGAACCCTTCCACCCCCTTGAATATTCTCAACTGGATGCTCGACGAACTCGATATGGTCTTGCTGATGTCGGTCAATCCGGGCTTCGGCGGCCAAAGTTTTATTCCCTATGTAATGGAAAAAGTCAGTCGTGTCAGATCCATGATTGATGCCGTCGAGCGCGAGATTCGGCTGCAGGTTGATGGGGGTGTGACGCGGGAGAACATTGGCAGTCTGGCCGAGGCCGGTGTAGATACTTTCGTGTCCGGCTCGGCTATTTTTGGCAGTGATAACTATGCACAAACCATCGCAGCTATGCGGCAGAAAATCGGGCGCTAGGAGCCGCCACCCTGCATTAGCAATGCTGTGACTACCCAGCGCAATGGGCCACCAGAGGTTACTGCATCAAAGGGGTAGCAGGTCAGCAGGGTCAGCCGGTCGATACGCTCATCAAGCACCAGTTGTTGTCGGCGAGAGTCCACCAATTCCTGCCAGGTAACCCGGTATGTGAGGCTTTGCGTTGGCGTGTGTAAACGCAGCAGGTCACCGGTTTTTAATTTTTTGAGAAAACTAAAATGCGTGTCACGGTGTCCGCTGAGAATCCGGTCTGTGGTTGCATCGACCTGGGTCGTGTTGACCAGCGTCGGCCCGAAGGCAAGATTTCTCCCTGAGCTGCCGGCTAGGATAACCTCACGCAGACCAAGACGGGGTACTTCCAGCAAACCAACGACCTGTGTATCCGCCCATGGCCAGGGTTTTACGTCATTTTCACCGGCCAATGTTCTTTGCCAGGCTCGCTGCAATAGATACTGGGCAAGTTCGGCTTTCACAGGTATCCACCGTGCAGCAACGCAATAAGTGGTGGCGGTGAGACATATCACCGCCAACCACCATTGCCGGCCCGTTAATTTGTACATTTCTTCAACGCTCTGATAGGTGTGCGGTAGCCGGCGAAATATTAGTGGCCCACAACAGACCAGAGGATAAGGCCAGTACTAGCAGTGACAACAGCCATTGAGCTTTCCAGCCAGTAGCAGTGGCTGGAAATCCTACCAGTTGAGCGGTGCTGCCGGCGGGTAGCAAACTAGGCACAGTGGCTTGTGTGAGGTCTTCACTGGTACCACGCCGGGTGGATTTGTCAACTGTAACCAGACTGGTAAAGCGGGTTAATAAACCAAAATCTAGTGCGACCTGCGTAATTTCCAATTGGGTCAATTCAAGATCGATACTGAACATCAGACCGTCTTCCAGTGCTTCAATTTTCTTGCGGGCCCACAGCACTGCCAGGTTGCCACTGTCGGTTGCGTCAAAGCCGGCATCCCATGCATTGACGTTCAAATTCCAGTCATTGTTATTGAAGTTTCCGCACAGGCCGATCATGGTGGGTTCCGCGGGCAGGCGGGCAAGTAACCACAGTGGTTCGCCAGCATACAAATCCGGGATGATCTCGGGGTAGTACTCGGCAGGCTCACCCCAGTCCACGCAAATATCGGTCAGTGCCGGCATCTGAATGCGCCCCCACAATGCGGTCATTTGTTGCTCTACCTCGTCCAGTTTGCCGATATGGATGTAACTGCCTCGACCGATTTCTGCCGCTTTACGCATGAACCAGCTATTGGGCGCATAGCCGATGGCAACCGTAAACATGCGGCTGTCACCGAGGTCTTGTGCAACCCTCTGCAGTAATTGCTGTTCATTGCTCACTGCACCATCGGTAATAAACACAACCTGGCGCATCCTTTGTGGGCTGGGAGGCATGCGCAGTGCCGCCTCAAGCGCGGGGGCCATGTCGGTACCGCCCTGGCTGGTCAGCGCAGTGATAAAGTCAGCCGCCATTTCAAGTTCGGTGCGGGTAGCCGGTACAGAGCGGTCGAACAATTGTTGGGTATCGGAATTAAATTGCAGCAGGTTGAAGTAATCATCCGGCTTGAGGGATTTTAATGCGTGCAGCAATGCGCTCTTTGCCTGCCTGAGGGACGCGCCCTCCATCGAACCTGATGTATCAATGATCAGGATAACTTCACGTGCTTGTGGGTTAATCGAATTAGTCAACGGTGGCACCAGCATTAGCTGTGCGTATACGTTTTCACCGTCATTATAGGTGGTCAAAGAAGCACTCGGACTGGATAGCAACCGGGGTGTCCAGCTCAGTTCAAAATCCCGATCGCCGAGGGCGTATGGGTTGAGCAGTTGCAGATGATAGCCGCCCGCAACCCGCTGGATATCTACGTCGTGGTAGCGGCTTTCGATAGCGGCAAATTCTACCGCGGTCACTAGGTTGGCGCGCAGGCTGAGGGTCTGACTGGCATGCTGGCCAGATGGCCGTAGCAAGGGATCTGCCGGTTGGGAGGTGGCGAATTTCGTTGCCAAATTTTTGGTCAGAATCCACCTGGGAGTAAAGGTCATCGGGACGCGTAGTGAGTAGCTGAAGTCGTGGTAGCTGACGTTTTGCAGGTACGCAATGGTGATTTCGATCGTTTCACTTGGGCCGATATTGGCCAGCCGGGTTTCAAACTGGTTGCGGCGTTGCTGCTCTATCAGTGTGGCAGTCTGCCCGTGGTCAAGAGCTA
>CAYZLS010000287.1:0-3264 GCA_964479355.1 uncultured Wenzhouxiangellaceae bacterium
GTAAGGACTCTCTGGAGGCGGGGGAAAAGCGTCTGTCTGGGGATACCGTGCGAGAGGCCAACTCTGATGAAGTCAAAGGGCCTCGCAATGAGGCGGCACAATTGAAGGGAGCCCTGGCCGAGACGGTGCTGGAAAATCGTTTGCTGAAAAAAAGTATGTTCGGGATGGGGGCGACGATACATGAGATACTATACTGCGGACAAGCGCGAGATCATTGATCTGGTGGAACGCTCCTCGCTGCCGGTCCGTCGCACACTGGATCGCCTGAGTATCCCCAAATCAACCTTTTATGGCTGATATGAGCGTTTCCGGGAAGGCGGCGATGCCGCCTTGGAGGATGCCCGTCCCAAGGGAGGTAAAGCCTGAAACCGCTTACCAGAGACGATACGACAATCGATCCTGACCCTGGCACTTGAACGCCCGGAGTTATCAGCTCGCGAGTTGGAAGTACTGTTCACCGAGCACCAGCGGTATTTTGTGTCCGAATCCAGTGTCTACCGGCTGTTAAAGGCTTATGACCTGATCACCAGCCCGGCCTTTGTGTTGATGAAAGCAGCGGATAGGTTCCAGAATCCGGCCACGGCGATCAATCAGCTGTGGCAAACCGATTTTGCCTATTTTAAGGCGATCGGCTGGGGCTGGTTCTATCTGTCCACCGTGCTGGATGATTACTCCCGCTACATCCTGGCCTGGAAACTCTGTGATGGCATGACGGCCAGGGATGTCAGCGACACGCTCAGCCTGGCGCTTGAACGTAACGGGGTTGAGACAGCCAATGTGCGTTACAGGCCGCGGCTGTTATCAGATAATGGCCCGTCATACGTGTCTGCAGAGCTTCGAGACTGGCTCGATAATCAGGGAATGGGCATACTCGTGGGCGTCCGTACCATCCAATGATGCAGGGCAAGATCGAGCGCCGGCATCGCTCGATGAAAAATCAGGTTCTGCTGGAAAACTATTATTTACCGGGCGATCTCAAGGCACGTATCGGTGAGTTCGTCGATTACTACAACACCAGACGCTACCACAGGAGTCTGAACAACCTGACGCCCGAGGACGTTTACACCGGTCGCGGGCAAATGGTGCTTAATCGGCGCAGACGGATCAAACAGAAAACACTGGTCGAGCGACGTCGGCTATACTACCAAAAGAAGGCCGCATGACCATGAACCTGATGAGTTGAAAGCCTCTCTTAAATCCGAACCCTCGAAGTCCGGAATCCTTTGACGATGTATAATTCATTCAGACCGAAAATAAGGGCTGGGCGAGTATTATTACGTGATGGAACCGCCATGCCTGTTATTATGAATGCGGTCAGGTAAACTATCCGCTCACTTGTATTTAACCGGCGCTGCCAATCAGAATTCAGTATGAGTTGTTCCACCGAAAACGAAGCAGCGGTTGTAGTATCCGCGGTGCAAAAGTTTGCCGGCTTACCCGGCGCACTGCTGCCTTTGTTGCATGCAGTTCAGGCGGATCTTGGGTACATCCCAGGTGATTGCGTGGCCACCATTGCCAGCGGAATGGGATTGTCGCGGGCCGAAGTGCATGGGGTAATCAGTTTTTATCATGATTTCCATAGCGAGCCGCAGGGGCACAGGATCATTCACCTGTGTCGTGCCGAGGCTTGCCAGGCTATGGGCTCACGCCAGCTCGAACAGCATGTTAAAACGCGCCTTGGGATTGATTATGGTGAGACAACTGTAGATGGGCGGTTTTCATTACAACCGGTGTATTGTCTCGGTAATTGTGCCTGCTCACCGTCAATCCGGATCGGTGATGCTGTGCATGCACGTGTTGGTGCGGTCCGTTTTGATCAATTGCTGGATGAAAATTGAGTTCGATGAGCACCAAATTATTCATTCCTGCGGATACCACTGCCTGCGCGCTGGGTGCTGATGCCGTCGCTGCTGAGGTTGCCCTGCAGGCGCAGTGCAAAGGGCTGGATGTTGAGATCATTCGCACCGGGTCGCGTGGTGCTTATTGGCTGGAACCCTTGCTTGAAGTCGAATCAGACGCCGGGCGCATTGCCTTTGGCCTGGTCACTGTTTCCGCTGTGGCTGAACTTTTTGATGGAGGATTCCCGGCTTCGTATGAGTCTGAGCTGTGCCTGGGTGAGGTCTCGCAAATCCCATGGTTGGCCCGTCAAGATCGCCTGACCTTTGCCCGCGCCGGTGTGACCGATCCCCTAAGTCTGGGAGACTACAGAAACTCCGGTGGTTATGTCGGTCTCAGCAGGGCGCTGGCTATGGCAGCGGAAGATATCATCGCCGAAGTCACAGCATCCGGGTTGCGTGGTCGGGGTGGGGCAGCATTCCCGACCGGTATTAAATGGCGCACGGTTTTGGAAACGGTCGCAGATCAGAAATACGTTGCCTGTAATGCTGATGAGGGGGATTCTGGCACCTTCGCCGATCGCTTATTGATGGAAGCTGACCCATTCCAGTTGCTGGAGGGCATGACGATCTGCGCGATGGCCGTGGGTGCCACTGAAGGCTACATCTATTTGCGTTCAGAGTATCCCAGAGCATTCCACACTCTGCGTGGGGCCATTGCGACTGCGCGTGAAGCCAACTTGTTGGGTGAAGATATTTGCGGTAGTGACAGGACATTTAACCTGCACCTGCGGGTCGGGGCAGGCGCATATATCTGTGGTGAGGAAACTTCCATGCTTGAAAGCCTGGAAGGTAAGAGAGGCCTGGTTCGGTTCAAGCCGCCGCTGCCTGCCATCGAAGGGCTGTTTGGTAAACCCACCGTGGTCAATAACGTACTGACGCTGGCAGCTACCACCACGGTACTGGCAAAAGGTGCAGAATATTACCGGGATTATGGTACTGGACGTTCGCGCGGAACGATTACATTACAGTTGGCCGGCAATGTCCGCTGTGGCGGATTGGTAGAGCTGCCATTTGGCGCAAGCCTGCGTGAACTGGTCGGGGATTTTGGTGGTGGCACAGCCACCGGCAGGCCAGTTGGTGCCATCCAGGTGGGTGGTCCGCTCGGTGCCTACCTGCCGGCATCACAATGGGATACACCACTTGATTATGAGGCTTTTGCTGACATTGAGGCCATGTTGGGCCACGGAGGCATTGTGGTCTTTGATGAGCAAGTGGACATGCTTGAACAGGCCCGCTTTGCAATGGAGTTTTGCGCGCTGGAATCGTGTGGCAAATGCACACCCTGTAGAATAGGTTCCGTACGTGGGGTAGAACTTATCGACAAGCTTCGTAACGATGAGCAAAGAGTCGCCAATCTTAGGCTGCT
>CAYZLS010000288.1:0-3251 GCA_964479355.1 uncultured Wenzhouxiangellaceae bacterium
ATCTTTCAAATTCCTTGTTCGCTGAGTGCATCTTCGATCCCAGCAAACAACTCGTCGGCTTCGCCGCTGACTATCTCCCACGAATTGACTTCCCAGATCTCGACCCGGTCGGCGACGCCCACGATCACTACATCTTTTGAGATTCCGGAGTACTCGCGCAAGGGCTGCGGGATCTGGATACGCCCCTGCCCGTCCAATTGCTGATCGGTAGCCGAGCCAAAGAAGGATCTGGCATAGTTGCGGCTGCGGCGATCGGTGCGTGGAAGTTGGTTCATCTGCTCGACTTCTTCCTCCCACTTGCCGATCGGAAAGACGTAGAGGCAGCGCTCCTGTCCCTTGGTGACGATGAGGCCCCTCCCCAGGCGATCGCGGAATTTCGACGGCAGCACTAGGCGACCTTTCGAATCCACGCTGTGTTGAAACTCGCCCAGGAACACGATCCTGTGTCTCCGTTCTGTGCACTTTCGCCCCCATGAGGCGCCGTTCGGGTGAAAGGCCGTCGCCTCTCGGATTCTCCACGTTTCCCCACTTTGCCCCACATTATGTCACTTGTCAACCTCTTCTCCCCACTTGGTGGAAAGAAGCACCACACACCGGCACTAGTTATCCACCTAAGACGGTCGAGCATTCAGAGACGATTCTCGACCGAGATGTAGAGTAGATTGAGATGATCGAGGCCTCGTCGGGATCTCCGACGATCACCCGTCGAGTTCCCCGATTCCCGAATCATCCCCGTGCCGCATCGGAAATCGGGCGTGGTAATCCCCTGTCTGGAGACTGGAGACTACGCTCCGCGCCCATGCCTCTCTCTGGCCGGATAATTCTCGTCACTGGTGCCTCGGGCGGAATCGGACGCGGTCTGTGCGTCGAGTTTTCGAACGCCGGCGCCCAAGTCTTCGCTACAAGCAGAAACGAGGCCGAACTCCTCGCGATGGTCACCGCTCTGCCCGAAGGTTCGGTCGTCGCAATTCCTGCAGACCTCACCACAGACCCGGGCAGACGAGCCATCGCTACTGCGATCGATCAGGAAGGCGGCAGCCTGGACGTTGTCGTTCACGCCGCCGGTGCGCTCGGGCCTCCCGGTGTGACCCTCGCTGAGTACGCGGAACAGGATTGGAGATCGGTATTCGAGATAAATGTCTCCGCCATCCATCTGCTCTATCAGTTGCTGGTTCCCTACCTGGAATCATCTGCGTCCCCCGTCGTCATCGGCTTGTCCAGCACGGTGGGTCGCGAAGGCCGAGCCGGTTGGGGGATGTATGCCGTGTCGAAGCATGCGCTCGAAGGATGGCTCGCAACACTGGCCTACGAGTTCAGAGGGAAGGTGTTCTCGGTCAACCCCGGAGGTACCCGCACACCGATGCGGGCGGTCGCTGTCCCCGACGAAGACCCGGTAACTATCCCTTCCCCGGCCGACATCGCACCTATCTTCCTTCGGTTGGCCCATGCCAACGCGCCCGAACCTACCGGCTCGGTCTTGGATGCGAGGGACTGGATCGGACGAAATCCCTGGAAAGGGCTATAGCGGAGCGGACTGAGAAAACCCCCTCATGACCCGGAACACCGAGCCACGCCTGGCAGCGCACCACTGGTATCGTCGCCCGGCAATGGCACAGGCACTGGTCCTCAACGCGACGTACGAGCCTCTATCGGTCGTGTCGGCGCGCCGCGCTGTCGTGTTGTTGATCAATTGCAAGGCCGAAATCGTCCACGCCGGAGATAGGCTGTGGTCGTCCGAACGCCTCAGAATCCCGGTTCCGACAGTCGTGAGGCTACGCCGCTACGTCAAGGTTCCTTACCACCGGCGGGCCCCATTGAACCGCCGGGCGGTTTTCGCCCGCGATCGGCATCGTTGTCAATACTGTGCAGGAACCGCCGAGAACCTCGACCATGTCCTACCCCGATCTCGAGGCGGCGATCACGCCTGGGAAAACATCGTCGCTGCCTGCCGATCCTGTAACGCACGCAAGGGGAATCGAACACCCCCCGAAGCCGGGATGCCACTCGCCGCCGCGCCACGGGCCCCGCGACGACACGGTCGGATGCTCATTGGCCTCGGTGCTCAACCGCACCCAACATGGGGAGCATATCTCGAATTGACCGGCTGAAGACCCTGGTCGAAGCCCCTGGGCACCGACCAGGGTCTCACTACAGGACCTCCTGAGCGAACACCACTCTGAGCCGTATGGTCAAGAGTGGTAGGTAGCGTGCAAGCGGATTATGCGACCGCTACGCTCGGTCGTACGTTCCGACACTCTCCGTGGTACTATTGTATCGGAAGGTTCTCCGTTCGGTGCCGATCGAGCGGTCCGCGAGAGGGAGTCTGGGCTCCCCGGCGATGAGCCGATGCCAAGGAGCGGCGACACGGAGGTATCACCCGTGCGGGTGGTTGGTTACATTCGGGAATCTGCGGATCCGTCAGACGGGCGATCAGCATTCGGCCAGCAGGAGGAGATTCGCCGACACGCCGCAGAACACGGTCATCTGCTGGTCGCCATTTGCCAGGACCTGCGAAACCCAGGCCACTCGCCCAACCGCGACGGGTACCTGAGCCTGCTGGGTGTCATTGCCGCCGGTGGAGTCGACGGGGTAATTCTTTCCGGAGTGGCGACCTTCTCATCAGATGCGATCGTTCAAGAGATCATGTTGCGGGATCTCAGAGTTCGCGGAGTTGGAATCATTTCGACCGACTCGGCCGACATTCGGTTGCTGGACCCCCACACTCCCCCGGAACCGTCACGGATGTTGATCCGCGACGTACTGGAAAGAGTCGAAGAACACACGCAGTTAGCAGATGGGCGGCATATCGAGCCAGCCGGTAGCCAGCAGATCGACGAACCCGGGAGCCTTCCTAACGGTGACGTCCTTGTCCACATCATCCACGCAGACACTGCCGAGCAAGAACCGGCTGCCCAGGCCGACGATCGCTGATCAAGATTCGAGTGCCGACCGGGTGGCGACTCCGACCGCGAATGCCCGTCCGTACTGCACGATGCTCGCCCCAACGCAGAGCGAACCGTCAACTCTCTTGACCACGACAGTCGCGACGTCCACGCCTTCGATTTCGAGCCACTTGACTGCTACACCGGTCGTCACGACTCCGGCGGCCTCAGCGATGGCGGCGATGATGCCTACATCCAGCTCCTCGGGATCGAGCCCTGTCGCCCGCGACGCCTGGCGCCCGTCAGCGAGCACGACAAACGCCGTGAGCCCGTCCGGTCGCTCCTCGACGGAGACCGACCGCACATCGG
>CAYZLS010000289.1:0-3244 GCA_964479355.1 uncultured Wenzhouxiangellaceae bacterium
CCTTCCCATCCCAGTTAATTTCTGTCGGAGTATTCATACTGTCGTGGCCCCCAGTTCGATGATGAAATTACCACCTGGGTCCACGGTACCGGTTGCATCGGGTTGAACGACAATCGTTGTTTCGGGGTACTCCACCACCGCTGGTCCCGTTATGACGTGACCCGGACCCAGTTGCAGCCCGGTATAGATCGGTGTGTCGATCTGCGTGCCACGTATGGGCCAGAAGATATCCCTAGTTTCGATCCGGGGCTTCTCGGTGGCGGGATCTTGTCTGGGGATAGCCGGTTTAACCAGTTTGCCAATGGCATTGATCTTGAAGAGACCAATCTCGACGCCCGCTTCCCGGTAGGCGGAACCCTTGCCATAAAATCCTTCGTAAATTTCTTCAAACTTTTCAAAAACCCCTTCCAAGTCCAGTGCATCCAGTTTGCCCGGTGGTACGGGCACGGGCAGCTGATGGATCTGCATCCTGTATTTCACCTCGACGAAACGCTGAATTTCAATACCAGCTGCTGCAACTCCGTCGTCTTCCAGCTGCTGCCGCCCCTTCAATTCAAGCCCGGCAAAAACCTCATTGATGTGGTCAATATCAAAGGGTTGCGAAAGCAGGTCACTTTTTTCATAGACATGCAGGATATCGGCACACAAGGCACCAAAGGCGGACCAGGCGGCCGAAATACTGCCAAGTGGCACGACAATCTTCCCAATGCCCAGCTCCTTGGCGTACTGACAGGCATGGGTGGGTCCCGCGCCGCCATAGGAGAAAATCACAAAATCTCGTGGATCAAGACCACGTTGCAGAGTCATTTGCCGCATTAACTCCGCCATCCTGGATTCTGCAATTCTGACTGCACCGGCGGCCAGCTCCTGCACACTCATTCCCATGTGTTGCGCCAGGGGTTTGATGGCTTCTATGGATTTCGCTTTATCAAGTCGCATCGAGCCACCGAGAAAATTATTCGGATTAAGATAACCCAGGATCAGGTTGGCGTCAGTGATGGTGGGTAAATCCCCCTTACCGTAACAAGCGGGTCCTGGATCAGCACCCGCACTTTCAGGGCCGATTTTCAGTGTCCCGCTGATTTCATCCACCCATAATGCGGATCCGCCGCCACTGCCAATCGACTGCACATCCAGACGCGGCATGGAGAATACATACTGGTTGACGATGGTCTCCGAAGCTGTCAAAGGCTCACCGTTGTAGATGATACCAGCCTCGAAACTTGTGCCGCCCATGTCGGTGACAATGACATTCGAACTCTTCATTTCTGCAGCGAGAAAACTACTACCGGTCACACCGGCAGCCGGTCCTGACCCGATTGTGTAGAGGGGTGCTTGTACGACTTCGCTTGATGGCGCCACGCCACCGGTTATCTGCAGAACAAGAATGGGCTGGTCGTAACCGTGCGAGGCCGCCCGGGCTTCAATTTTCTCAATATACGACTTCATCACCGGACCGATAAAACAGTTGATGACTGTACCTACTGTGCGCTCATATTCACCACGTTTGGCGATTAGCTCGTGGGAACAACTGACAAATACTTCCGGCGCCATACGATGGATCATGTCTTTCAATCTCTGCTCATGATCTGGATTGACGATCGACCACAGAAAACTGACACTAATGGCGTCGACGTTTTGCTCCAACAACGAGCGCACTGCCTTCTCGGCCTCAGCTTCGTTCAGGTTCAGGAAAACGGCGCCCTTCCAGTCCACCCGTTCACTGACTTCAAAGATCAGGTTTCGGGCAACCAGTGGCTTTGGTTTCTGGTGTCTTGATACGTGCAGGAGTTTCTCGATTGGCAAGCCAACAGACCTTCCGGCTGAACGCATGATCGCGAGATTGTCCTTGTGCCCGCGGGTGGTGATGAGACCGGTCTTCGCGCCCTTCATCTGCAACAGTGCGTTGGTGCCAACGGTGGTGCCCAGGAACAGGTGTTCGGTGTTGTCCATCAACTCATTCAGGCTGATACCAATCTTGGCGGCGCAGGTTTCCAGTGCGTCGAACAGGCCAGTTGAATAGTCATCGGGTGTGGAGGGTCGCTTGGCAATGGTGATTTGGCCGTTGTGGTCAATGACCGCGCAATCTGTAAATGTGCCACCGGTATCAACACCGCAATAGTACTTCATCCAAGTCCCACCTGAGGAAAATCACCTACAATATATCTAAGAAATATAATCATGACTGTTTATTTTATATTTATCTCGGGACTCTTTGAGTAAAAAGAATCAACCATGAACATGGCATATACACGTACATTATTATGAAATAGCTGGAGCTCCACAAGACCAATATTGCTTTTCTGTTCTGTATAGATAAAATAGACAGCATTGGCTATTTTATAATCGTCTAAACACACATAATAGTCAAATACACCAGCACAAGGACGTCAACAGGAGTCACACATGAAGTTCGGTATTTTGTTCCGGATTCAGGATCCTCCCAAAGCGGAGCATATCGGTCAGCGTATGCGCGAGAGTATTCGGGCGGCGCAGGTCGCAGAGCAGGCCGGCTTTGATGGTGTTTTCCTGCCCGAGCACCACATGATGGATGATGGTTATCTTCCGAACCCGTTTCCACTGCTGGGTGCCATGGCGGCTACCACAGAACGTATCCATATTGGGACCACTGTTCACCTGTTGCCTTTTTATAACCCGATCCAGACAGCCGAGGCGGCGGCTGTGGTCGACCGGATTTCCGGGGGGCGGCTCAGGTTGGGTGTCGGGATTGGAAACTTCGCACCAGAATTCGATCTGATGGGGCTGGAAAAGAAAGACCAGGTGGGCCGGTTTGCAGAAGCCATCGAGCTCGTCAAGCTGGCGTGGACGGGTGAGACATTCGATTTCCAGGGCCGGTTTTTTAGTGCCAAAGGTAGACTCACTCCAAAACCGGTTGGCGCAAAACTCTGGATCGGCGCAATGTCCGACGTTGGTGTTCGCAGGGCGGCGAAATATAGTTGTCCCTGGCCAACTGACCCTTTGCACAATATTGCCGTACTTAAACACTGGGCCGGTGTGTACCGCGAGGCGGGGTGCGAACATGGTACCAGCGAAGATTGCTCGGTGGTGTTGTTGCGTGACGGCTGGATCGCTGACTCCCTTGACCAGGTTGAAGAGGAGTGGTGGCCGCTGGTACGCGCTGACCACTGGATGTATTTCCAGAAAGTACCAAGATTCATTACCGCGCTTGAACCCGGTCTGGCTGGTGTGACAAACGAGCATGATTTTAAATTTGATCGACATA
>CAYZLS010000290.1:0-3237 GCA_964479355.1 uncultured Wenzhouxiangellaceae bacterium
TCTTCCCGTTCGGCGGCACAGGTTTTACCGGTGAAAGGCGGTCTGACGACAACGGGGTTCGAGGCTTTCGCCTTTCCAGTGGACTACATCGATTATCGGTTTATGATCGTAAAGTCACGTCTTGGCAAGACACCGGTCAGGTTGCCTTTTGACAGCCAGGCAAGTGAGAGCGATCAAGCAGCCTTTGAATATTCCCGTTTATTATCGACACTGGGGTTTCAAACGCTTTATGCACCGCACCAGCATGCTATACCGATAACAGCGAAAAGCATCGAGCAAACCACAACGATTCGACAAGACCCCGCCTTTAAAAAGTACGTGCGGCGGTTGAATAAAGATACCGGTTACCAGCAATTACTGGATCAGGTTGGCACCACAACACAGACTTGGAACGAGTTATACAGCGGTTCGGTTGATTTGCGCGTATTACAGACGCTGTATTCCACTGATAATACGATAAGTAATGATTTGAATGTTGCATTTGACAAGGTGCGGGGCGATTTCGAAATCATCGAACGTAAACTACTGGAATACGACTGAAATAGATGAAGTACCTCTACCTTGCACCGCACTTCGACGACGTTGCCTACTCGTGTAGTGGCCATATCGCTTTAGTGGCAGCCCAAGAGGGGCATGAAAGTCATCTGGCAACGGTTTTTCCCCAGGAAATCAATTGCCAAACCAGTGAACAACTCAATGAACAAAACACTGGGCAAAACGAGCCCCAGAAGGCAAAACCATTTTTGTCTCCACGTGTTAAGGGTGACCACGCTTTATGCCAGGAGTTTGACCTTGTCAGTCATCTTCTACCCTTTGTCGATGCCATATACCGTGGCTATTCATTAGAAGATGATGCCTCATGCCGGGTTTTCAATGACTATTCTGATGCCGAGGAAATTGATGTCACCATCGCTATCGAAACCCTTGTGAATGAGATACAGCCAGATGTTGTATATGCCCCATTAGCCATTGGCAACCATGTGGATCATCGTTTGGTGCGTAATGCAGTGCTGAATCTTCACGCCAGAGAGCCAGGCTATCGAATCGAGTTTTATGAAGACATTCCCTATGTGATGTCGCAGCCTGTAAACCCTGCCATCGCAGAGCAGATGTCACCACACTATATCGATATTACAAAGGTCCTGGACAAAAAAATCGACGCAATATTGTGCTACGAAAATGAAACTCGTTTTCATTTCGGTGAGCGCTCTGATCTGGAACAGGTATTGCGTAGCTATGGTGCATTTAAGGCTGAGGAATTCGGTCAATCCGGGCTGTTTGAATGTTTCTGGGTACCAAGGGATTGAGCATTTCGATTAAAAACCTGAGATTCTACCTAACGTTTGTTCGGCCTCATGCCGATACTCTGCTGCTAGCCCTGCTGGTATCAAGCCTTTTAACCGGCATCGCCATGACCATTCCGTTGATCTCCCGGGTAATTTTTGACTATGCCTACCCGTTACAGAACGTATCGTTACTGACCTGGGCCATTCTCGGTGGTTTTGCAATCTTCCTGTTCAGTTTTGTTCTCGATTACGCGGAAAGTTTTCTCACTTTTTATCTCGAACAGGATGTTTACTACAAGTTGTCTGCAGCGACATTTGACCGCTTACAACATCTTTCTCCGCAAAGTCATCGTGGGCGTACCGCCGGAGATATACAGATCAATCTTAATGATGACGCCGCACATGTGCAGACTTTTCTGACGCAGTCAGTCAAAACTATCGTACTGAACCTGCTGGAGTTTTTAATATTACTGGTGATCACCTGGAATATTGATAAAACCCTGACACTTATCACTCTGTTGACAATCCCGTTTTACATATTGGAAACCCACTTTTTTGCCCGGCATCAGGCAGATCTGCATCGTCAGCACCAAAAGGCAAATAGTGATCATGTAGATAACATTATAGAAAAAAGTCAGAACTTTCGTGCTATTCAAACCTTCAGCCAACAACCACGTTAACTTGATTTCTTTTATAAAAAGGTCAACCGAATAATACATCTGGGGATTAAATCCGGGCTGATTGATTTGACCGCAGATTTTTGTAATTCCTTCGTCACCAAGGTCTGGACCATGTTCACTGCGTGGTTTCTCGGCTACCAGGTCATTCAGGGTCACATCACTGTGGGTGAAGTTGTGGCAATGACCATGTATCTGACACAAATCAACAAACCGGTGCAGGCACTGTCAGGTTGGTATGGTGAACTGAAAATTGCAGCAGTGGCATTTGAGCGTTTGAACAAGATATTTCTGGCAGACGACCCGGTTGCTGATACGAAAGACGCCCAACCATTAGACACGGTTCACGGTGGAATACGTTTTGAGAAAGTAGATTTTTCTTATGATGCTGGCAAGCAGGTACTGCAAAATCTTGACCTTACCGTAACCGCAGGGAAAATGACCGCTGTAGTAGGAGCAACTGGCGCCGGTAAAACTACACTCATCAATCTGCTGCTACGATTTTACGATCCTGACCGGGGGCGAATTTTACTGGATGGTATCGATATACGTAATTTTCACCTACAGGATCTACGCGGTGTCTTCGGTCTGGTCACTCAGGATGTGGTTCTGTTCCCGATGTCCGTGGCAGACAATATTAGTTACGGCCAACCACATGCGACCAAAGATCAAATCATCGAAGCCTGCAAAGCGGCTGAAGCAGATGAATTTATTATTCGCTTATCGGAAGGCTATGAGACTGTGCTTGAGTCAATGGGAAAAAACCTGTCACCTGGTCAAAGACAACGCCTGGCAATTGCCAGGGCGGTGCTGCGCAGGCCGTCTATATTCATTTTTGATGAGGCGACTTCGGCCCTGGATAGTCATTCCGAGCATCTCATCAAACGCGCTTTGGTCACTATCACCAGTGGGAAAACCAGTATTTATATAGCCCATAGGCTATCCACAATTACCGAAGCCGACCAGATTGTTGTGCTTGACAATGGGCGAGTGAAAGAAAGTGGCAATTTCCAGGAGTTGCTTGAGCGCAAGGGTTCATTCTACCGGTATTACCAATATCAATTTGGTGCATCCTGATGGAAACGGATATCTGCATAGATACACCAATAAGGCAACACGAGGTGTTGAGATGAAAAGCCGTTTTATAGTGTTATTTCAGGCGGTGCTGATTCTTATTTACCCGGTAGCAACTACGGCAACTAAACCCTGTTTGCCATCACTGTGTCTCGGAGAAAATCATAAACCCGATTCGGGAAAATGTTTTGCACTGGCGG
>CAYZLS010000291.1:0-3237 GCA_964479355.1 uncultured Wenzhouxiangellaceae bacterium
TATTCACCGCCCCTCAATTTTTGACCAAAGGCCGCAACCGCTGCAGCAAAACTGAAACTGTCATTGCCAGCAGTTTTAATATCGTTATCCATGATGGGGATTTCAATTAGCTGTGATTTTGAACCATGTGGCAGCTTGAAGCGGATCCGCAAATGTGCCAACTCATTGCTCAGCTCCTGACCGGGTTGGCTTTTGGGTTCCATATTGTCTGTATACCGCCGGGTCGGCAGCCGCTGGCTCTTGCTGCCGGCGAGGTTGATTTCATATAGCGCGGTAACCCGGTGTCCGGCACCGATTTCACCTGCATCAACCGTATCGTTGGCGAAGTCTTCTTCATTTAGCAGCCGGTTCTCATAACCGATCAGCCGGTATTCAGATATCCGCTGCGAGTTGAATTCGATCTGAATTTTCACATCTTTGGCGATAGTTAAAAGAGTTGCGGAAAGCTCGTTTACCAACACTTTTTTGGCTTCGCTAAGACGGTCAATATAGGCGTAGTTACCGTTGCCTTCATCAGCCAGTTGTTCCAACAGGTGATCGTTATAGTTACCGCTGCCAAAACCCAGCGTGGTCAGCGCGATACCGGCACTGCGTTTGCGCTGGATGAGATCGATTAATCCTTCTGTGCTGGCCAGACCGACATTAAAATCACCGTCCGTCGCCAGGATGACGCGATTGACACCGCCTTTAATCAGATTCTGTTGGGCCAACTGGTAGGCGAGGCGGATTCCTGCAGCGCCGTTGGTTGAACCACCGGCCTGCAATTGCTGCAGCGCGGTGATGATATCTGCTTTATGGTCGCCACGGGTGGGCGGCAGCACGACACCGGAGGCTCCGGCGTATACCACCATACTGATGTAATCGTGTGCATTCAGTTGGGCGGTCAACATACTTAACGCCTGTTGCAATAAGGGCAATTTCTCCGGCGAATGCATGGAGCCCGATACATCAATCAGAAAAACCAGGTTGGATGCCGGTAATTGTGTCTTGGGAACCGCATATCCCTGAATACCAATGCGCAGCAACAGGCTATTGGGATTCCATGGCGTTGGTGAAATTTCAGTGCTGACTTCGAAGGGTTTGTCTTTATTGGCAGGCGATGGGTAATCGTAGTCGAAGTAATTAATAAATTCCTCAATGCGTACCGCAGCTTGCGGTGGTAGCTGGCCCTGGTTCAGCCAGCGGCGCATATTGGAATAGGCGCCGGTATCTACATCAATTGAAAAGGTTGATACGGGATTGCTCGCAACCCGCAACATATGCTGGCTCTCCGGGTGCTGATATTTTTCGCGGTACAAGGGCTCATTTGCCGGGCGATAATTGTAGTTTTCCCTATACGGGGCAATGAGGTTCGATTGGGCTTGTTTATAATGTGCATGTTCCGTGGCGTGACGGACCAATGGTCGTTCACTTGCCACTTTCGATCTTTCCAGTACGCCAATTGAGATATCCCGCTCAGCCATTGGCTGAGTCATGGGTTGTTTGGGAGTTTCTTTTACTTCTCTTTCTTCAGCGGCGCAGGTAGCCAACATGGCTATTAAGAGTACAGTAATGAAAGATTTCAGACGCATGATTCGTGCTCCATTGAATGAAAAAAAGTTTCGTATCTATCAATACGTGAGCAGGAGCAAAAAGGGGTTAATTGTTGCTTTTGATGGTTTTGTCGTTGCTTGTCTTGACCGAGGAGATAATTTGCCCATCCCTGAGCTGGGTGATCAGCGTTTGCTTTGCTTGCACGGTGTCAACGGAACTGATAGCAGCACCGGTTTGTGCATCGCTCACAATGGCGTAACCGCGCGCCAGTGTCGGTAAAGGGTTGACGGCGTTGAGTGTGCGGACGAGATCCTGGAGCAAACGGCTGCGTTGCGGCACAATTCGGGTGCCGGCAAGTATCAAGCGCTGGCGGTTGTGTTGCAGTAGCTTACGGTGCTGCAGCAAGCGTTGCCCCGGGTGTTGTTGAGCAAGGCGATGGGCTAAGTGGTCAAGCTGCTGAGACAGGCGTTGCAGCAGGTGTTGGGTGCGTTGCTTAAGGCGGTTGTCAAACATTGCCATAGATTGTTTGAGGGTGGCTTGGTCCGGCGAGATTAATTCTGCCGCGGCCGAAGGAGTGGGGGCCCTGAGATCGGCGACATAATCACTGATACTGAAGTCAATTTCATGACCCACCGCGGATACGACCGGTAAATCGGATTCAAATATGGCACGAGCTACGATTTCCTCGTTGAAAGCCCATAAATCTTCCAGCGAGCCGCCACCTCGGGTGACTATAATCAACTGCGCCCACGCTTGTTGGTTAGCTGTAGTTAGCGCACGCGCAATTTCTGCTGTAGCTTCAACACCCTGTACGGCCACTCCGTAAATACGCACCTGTGCCAGTGGCCAGCGACGATTCAAAACACTGAGGATATCGCGTAGCGCGGCACCTGATGGGGAAGTGATAACCGCAATCCGGTAGGGAAAAGTAGGCAATGCTTTTTTATGTGCCTCGACAAACAAGCCTTCTGCTGCCAGGCTGTTTTTCATTAACTCAAGTTTTGCCCTTAACAAACCTTCACCGGCACGCAATAATGAATCCGCTATGAGCTGGTAATTTCCACGTGCCTCGAACAGGCTGACCCGACCCCTGGCCCGCGCCAACATGCCATTTTCAGGCTTGAAACCAATGCCATGGGTATGCGAGCGAAACAGGGCACAGCTAATTTGTGCTTTTGCATCTTTTAAAGAGAAATAGATATGACCTGAGGCGGGCCGGCTCAGGTTTGATATTTCACATTCAATCCAGACCCAGCCGAAACCGGCTTCGAGGTGGAGTCTGGCTTCGTGGTTAAGTTCGCTGGGTGTATAGATATTACCGCTGTGTAAGTCGTCAGATTCCATAAGCTAATGATAAACTCATGGCAGGAATAAGTCCTGCATCATTCATCCGGGAGTTGCTGTGAGTCGTAACCTATTGTTAGCCACCTGTATATTTTTGCTGGTTGCATGCAACAGGGAAGAAGCATCGCAAAAAACCACTGACCCACAGGTTTGCTTGTCGGCAGTTGAGACCCTGTTGATCCATAACGCACGCATCCGTACGCTGGACTGGCGTAGTACAACTGCCACCGCGATGCTGTTCGACAACCGTGGGAACATCAAACATCTGGGTGATGCATAGGTTATGTTGGACACCTTTGCGCTTATCCAGGTCGCCCTGATGTACTGTATTTATGCGGATATAGCCTGGTTTGCCATCCG
>CAYZLS010000292.1:0-3213 GCA_964479355.1 uncultured Wenzhouxiangellaceae bacterium
CTAAAATTGCCTGCCAAGTTGATACTAATCATGCAAGTAAGCGTGTGCAGCAGCGCATTGGTCGGTTAAAATGCAGGCCTTATATCCACCTACCCAAGTTGTAGAAATCTGTTGGAGCGATTATACATGAGCGCTATTGAACACCATCGTTTGTTGATTGTTGGTTCCGGGCCCGCTGGCTATACGGCCGCAATCTACGCGGCCAGGGCTAATCTGAAGCCCACCGTTATTACTGGCATTCAACAGGGCGGTCAGCTCACTACTACCACCAATGTCGATAACTGGCCGGGTGATGCCGAGGGCGTGCAAGGTCCCGAGTTGATGCAACGTATGCTAGCCCACACTGAACGATTTGAAACTGAAATTATTTTTGACCATATCCATACGGTTGATCTTGGCAGCCAGCCCTTTGAGTTGGAAGGTGATTCGGGAAAGTACAGTTGTGACGCTTTGATTATCGCCACCGGAGCCAGTGCCAGGTACCTTGGTCTGCCTTCTGAAGAAACTTATATGGGCCAAGGTGTTTCTGCCTGCGCAACCTGTGATGGTTTTTTCTACCGGGGCAAAAGAGTTGCAGTCGTTGGCGGTGGCAATACCGCGGTTGAAGAAGCTCTTTACCTGTCCAATATGGCCTCTGAGGTCTTTGTCATTCACCGTCGCGACGCATTGCGGGCAGAAAAGATATTGCAGGACCACCTGTTTGAAAAAGAACGCGCGGGCAATGTTTCATTCATCTGGGACCACGTTGTGGAGGAAGTGCTGGGTGGTGATACGGGAGTGTCCGGCCTAAGCCTGAAAAACGCAAAAACCAGTAAGCTGCAACAACTCGATGTTGAAGGTGTATTTATCGCAATCGGGCATACACCCAATACCGGTATTTTTGAGCAGCAGTTGGACATGCATAACGGCTATATCAAAATTCGCAGTGGTACCGATGGCTTTGCAACCCTGACCAGTGTACCGGGTGTGTTTGCCGCGGGTGATGTGACTGATCATGTGTACCGCCAGGCCGTTACTTCAGCCGGGTTTGGTTGCATGGCTGCGCTTGACGCTGAACGCTGGTTGGAAGAACAGCAACACACAAAATAATCCATCGTGATTCCGATACTCGCTACAGACCCGGAATCAGACTTTCCCTCGGTTGAACAGGCTCTAGATAATCCCAACGGACTGCTCGCTGCAGGCGGAGATCTTTCCCCAACCCGCCTGCTGCATGCATACCGCCATGGAATCTTCCCATGGTATAGCGAAAATCAACCAATATTGTGGTGGTCGCCAGCACCGCGTTGTGTGATTTACCCCCGGCAAGTGCATCTCTCAAGACGCTTGAAACGCCACTACAACCAAGGCCGGTTTACCGTAACTGCTGATCAGGTCTTCGATCAGGTCATAAAGCAATGCGCTCTGCCCCGGCGGGATGGTGATAGAACCTGGATCACGGCCCAGATGCAGGCTGCATATGTACGTCTGTTTGAACTTGGCACAGCCCATTCAGTTGAAGTCTGGCAGGACAGCCAACTGGCAGGGGGTATCTATGGTATTGCGCTGGGGGCTGTGTTTTTCGGTGAATCCATGTTCGGCCTGGTCACCGATGCCAGCAAAATAGCCCTGGTGGCTTTGTGTCGGCAACTGCAACAATGGGATTTCACGCTGCTGGATTGCCAGATTTCGAATCCGCACCTGATTAGCATGGGTGCGCAGGATGTCCCGCGAAAAGTATTTCAGTCCCATTTAAAAGATGTGGCCTTAGCAAGTCATTGGCGCCAGGATTATGCTTGTGCTGCACGCTGGTGAAATGTTCGGGTTAAGGTCCGTTGGTCGATTCGTCGTCCTGGATGGGTTTTTCTGCCGGAAACCAATCCGGCACAGTGTCGTCATCTTCCCACGCATATCGGTGCACAGGGGCCACATCCCATCGGCGAAAAAAAATCGCCAGCGCAGTGCCCAAAATAGCACCACTTAAGTGCAATTCCCATGACATGTGTGGCCGAATGGGCAGCACACCCCAGATCATTGATCCATACAAAAACCAAACCATGATCGAAACCGCCACAGAGCGCATATCCAGACGTAAAATGCCGCTGATAAACACATAGGCCAACAGCCCATAAACGAAACCACTGGCGCCAAAATGCAGGCTTGGCCGACCAATTAGCCAGGCCATCAATCCGGAACCCATCCAGATCACCGGCATCACCCTTAATGCCGCACTGGGATAGAGGTACAAAATAGCTGTCAGGCTAATAAGCAGTGGCAAAGTATTGGAGAACAAATGCTCGACACCACTGTGTAGTAACGGTGCAGTCAACACGCCAAGCAAGCCCACCAGGCGCCGGGGCCACAAGCCATAGTGGGCAAGGCCAAGATCAAGCAGACCGTCGATGATCAGGATAAACCACAGCACAGCAACCACGTATAGCGCAATTTTCAGCGCCAATTTAAAATTTTTCCGAGCCCGTGGGGACTCGGTATAGCGGAAATCAGGTTTACTCAGGTGCATGGTTTGGGCCCACAGGGAGGGCGGAAGCAATCGCATCCCGCGTATGTGTCATTAGATCTCGCATTTCCTTGGCTTCCACATTTTCCGTTTCGATGGCAGGATGAATAACCAACCGTGCCCTGCCAGGAAAAATCCAGATCGAATTGGGTGACTGGATCTCGCGCGTACCGACGATTGTCACGGGTAATATGGGCAGGTGCTGAGAAATAGCGATACGGAAAGCACCCTTCTTAAACGGCAATAAATTGCCATCCGGGCTACGTGTACCCTCCGCGAAAAACAGGACACCTACACCATCACCTAACCCATCCAACGTATCGCCCATCGCCTTGCGGGTTTGCTCTGGGTTACCGCGTTCGACAAAAATGTGGCCCGCTTTTTCACAGCCGATTCCGATCCCGGGTAATTTGCGTAATTCTGCTTTGATGACCCATTTCAAATTCAACTTTAGCCAACCGTAGACCAGAAAAATGTCGTATTGACTCTGATGGTTGCAAACCACCACATACGACTTGTCAGGGTTTATGTGCTCCGCCCCTTCCACACTGACCCACATGGGTGTTAGCCAGCCCAGCACCCTGCCCCAATTTGCAGCAACATAACGATTTGCTATCCGGGGACTAAACAACACTGCCGCCAACATCGTAATCCAACCTGCGATAAAGGAAAATACAATGCCAAATGGAATGAACAGCAGCCAGGCATATATCTGG
>CAYZLS010000293.1:0-3207 GCA_964479355.1 uncultured Wenzhouxiangellaceae bacterium
AGATGTCTTTTGCCGTGGCCGTCCAGATAAAGGGTTTGGGATTTTCATTGTGTTTAGCAACATAGCCCTCAATAGCCTCGAGCCATTGCGAATACCCACCAAGTAGTGTTTGCCTTGCAAAACGGCTATCAGGCCGCCACCGGACACCCCGCTAGCAGAATCGCAATCATCCAGTAACTGACCCTGCCAGGCGCCACCGCCCAGATCACCTTGCTGACTTTGAATTACGGTGCAATACCGGCTGACACTCATCACTTTTTTCGTTGTGTCATAGGCGATTAGCCTCAATTCACCGCCGGTTTGCTGAAAGGCAGCAAATTCAGTAAATGAAAATACCCGCGGCAATAAGGCCTCGTTCAAATTAAACCGCTTCCAGGGTCTGGGCACATATAAAAAGACCCAGTCTCCCACGCCAAATCCCGGCTCGTTGACTGCTTTACCCGGATCAAAGCTACCCATTCTGAGCTGCTTTAAATCTATTTTGACCCGGTATCTGGAAATTTCACTCAGGGCCAGGAAATGAAACTCACAGCGTTTGAAAGGACGCTTCTTTTCCAGGTCATAAATGACATGCGCTGCACTGGCCAGGATTACGCCTTTGAGTGTGGGTGCGAATTGGCGGGTATCGATAACCACGGCGGTACTCCGAATCCGTCCGTCATGCTTGATGGTGCCGGCATTCAAGCCTTGATCTGCCAGCGTTAAACCGCGTTACCGGCCGCTAAAAAGCTGTTGACGATCATCTTCTACGCCGTTGCTGGGATCATCATCACCGAAAACATTTACGGGCACCCGTTGCGCTTGCTGAGCCTGCATTGGGCCTGCAATCAAGGCCATCAAAATGGTCAGTAATACGGATCTAAGCATGTTGTGACTTGTGGACAATGAAGTACCTGATGGCCATGAACATTCGAGAAGCTGCGTATAATACAGCAGTCATAATAAACATTAGCATTGCCCAATGGGAATTTCGCAGAGATTAGTCCGCTATGAATGAACTCAAACAATTCGTTGAGCAACTTCCGAAGACCGAATTGCATATTCATATCGAAGGCAGCCTAGAGCCGGCCATGATGCTGGATCTGGCTGAACGCAATGGCATTGCCCTGCCGTACCCCGATATTGAATCAGTATCTAAAGTTTATAATTTCAACTGTTTACAAGATTTTCTTGATCTATATTATCAAGGAATGTCGGTACTGCAAACAGAGCCGGACTTTCATGATTTGTGCTGGGCCTACCTGTTGCGCTGCAAACAACAAAATGTTGTCCATTGCGAAATTTTCTTTGACCCTCAAGGGCACACTGAACGGGGCGTAGCCTTTAGTACCGTTATGCATGGCATCTGCTCAGCGCTGGATAAAGCCAAAGCCGAATTGGGCATCAGCAGTAAACTGATCATGTGCTTTTTGCGCCACCTTGATGAGCGCAGCGCACTGGCGACATTAGACTCTGCACAAGCCCACCTGGACCGGATTGACGGCGTGGGCCTTGATTCATCAGAGATGGGGCGCCCACCTGCCCTGTTCAGCACAGTTTTCAAGCGTGCCGGGGAGTTGGGACTCAAACGGGTTGCACATGCCGGTGAGGAAGGCCCACCTGAATATATTTACGAAGCGCTGGATATATTAGGTGTTGACCGCGTTGATCACGGCAATCGGGCACTTGAAAATCCAGACCTGATCCGCCGACTGGTCTTGGCGCGAATGCCACTGACCGTCTGCCCACAATCCAACCTGCGCCTGGCGGTAGTGAAGGATATGTCAGAACATCCGATTCGAAAGATGCTGGCCCTGGGGCTCAATGTCTGTATCAACTCCGACGACCCGGCCTACTTTGGCGGTTATGTGAATGAGAACTTCCACGCACTAATTGATGCACTGGACTTAGACCGTGCAGAAATCCTACAACTGATTATTAACGGCTTCGAATCATCTTTTCTTGAGCCGAAAACCAAAACCAACTTTCTGGAACAAATCTATGCATTCCAATAAGATACAACACGGGTTTTCGATGGCAGATGTATCCGCCAAGCCGGTTACCCGACGCCGTGCGCTGGCGGGTGGGCGGATTTCGGTTGGCGCAGCCACTTTTGAGTTGTTACAGACCAAGTCACTGCCCAAGGGCGATGCACTGGCACTGGCCGAATTTGCCGGGATCCAGGCAGCCAAACAGACCCCCTCCCTGCTGCCCTTGTGTCACCCCATCGCCCTGCAACGAGTTTCGATTCACAACGTACTGAATGCGGAACTACATGCAGTTGAAGTCTATGCACTGGCTGAAATCAGTGCGCAAACCGGGGTCGAAATGGAAGCGCTGTGTGGCCTGAACATTGCGCTTTTAACCATTTGGGACCTATGCAAGCCAATCAATGCTGCCCTGGAGATCTCCGAGATCAAATTGTTATATAAATCCGGTGGTAAAAGTGGCGACTGGATTCACCCGGATGGTTTATCTGACACGGCGCGCACGCTGTTGGATGAAAACTGAACCAAGTGAAAGCTGACAAGCAGTCCATGCGCTATGCATCCCATCTGCCTCTTGCAGGTATTGGCAAACAAGGCCAGGCACGCATCGGGAATGCCCATGTGGCCTTGATCGGGCTTGGCGGTCTGGGGTGTGCAGCCGCACAATACCTTGTCTCCAGTGGTGTCGGGAAGTTAACCCTGTGTGATTTTGACCAGGTTGTTAAAAGTAACCTCGCACGCCAAATTTTATATCGGGCAGATGATATTGGTCGCTTAAAGGTCGAGGTAGCCAGTGATGCCCTGCAGGTGCTTAATCCGGGTACAAAACTGGAACAAATCCACCAGCGGATGACCGATACTCATATGCAGGCACTGTTTCCCGAGTGTGATTTTGTGCTGGATGCCAGCGACAATTACGGCACCCGCCTGGCGGTTAATCGCGTTTGTCTGGCGCTCGAAAAGCCTTGGCTGATGGCTGCATGTATACGCATGGAAGCACAACTCATGCTGCTGCGCCCTGGCCTGCCGGTTAACGCCTGTTATCGCTGCGCTTATGGTGAGGCCCCCAACACCCTTGAAGATTGCCCTGGTGCAGGCATTTTTGCCCCGGTAGCGGGTATCGCAGGAGCTTCGGCCGCATATTTCACCCTGACCTGGCTGGCGGGATTGCAGCCACCTGCCGGTTTACACCTGTTTGATGCCACACACTGGGCGTGGCGATCACTTGCTCTTAAACCTA
>CAYZLS010000294.1:0-650 GCA_964479355.1 uncultured Wenzhouxiangellaceae bacterium
CTGACCCCCTGCTCCAGTACTTTCTGGAGACTGCGAGCCTCCTGATACATACTCTCAGCCGTTTCATTCATACAGGATCATGAAGATTCATGAAATCAACATCACTTAGATTGCTGCTGGTCATCCTGAGTCTGGCCGCAGGCAATAATCTCGGGGCTGAAGACAATCCCAGGCGGATCGAACATGTGGCAGGCGGTCTTTATCGCGTGCATATGGGCGGTAACTACTGGAGCGCCTTCCTGCATACACCAGCAGGCATTGTTGCGATTGACCCGGTCAGCCCCGAAGCCGCCACCTGGTTGAAATCAGAACTGGATCAGCGTTTTGGCCTGCCGGTCAAATACCTGGTCTACAGCCACAGTGATGCCGATCATTCAAGTGGTGGAGAAATATTTGAACAGGCGATCGTAGTTTCACACGAAAAGGCGAAACCGGCCCTGGAATCAGCGACAAATACAAATTCCCTGCCGGACATCACTTTTTCAAATCGGTTAAGCCTGACACTGGGCAGTCAATCCGTGAACCTAATTTACCTAGGGAAAGGACACGGAGACAACCTCATCGCCATCCATTTCCCGGAAGAACGCGCCGTGCTTTCGGTTGACAATGTTTTTGTGAGACGCCTGGCCTACGGGGCCATGGGCACTCAC
>CAYZLS010000294.1:660-3195 GCA_964479355.1 uncultured Wenzhouxiangellaceae bacterium
TCACGCGCATTGGGAGTGTGAGTACCATATCGTATTCATCATATTTCTTCCTGTGAAGTGCAGGTGTGACCGGGACAAAAATCCGTCCAAGATGCCAATTACGCTGAGTTACTGTACTAGCCAAGTGAAAAACTGCGAAAATCAATGGCTCAATAGCTGTGAAATCCTGGGAAAAGGGGCTTTAATCCCACTTATACACATTTCTTCAACAGCCTCCTAGTTTCGATAGAGCCCGAACTTCTCGATAAAGGATTTCACCTCAGCAGAAACCAACCCGGAAACGTCGAGGTCCATGTCAATCCGTGTTCGAATCTCTGTGGCGGAAATATCCATCTGTCGTACCGGCAGAAAGCAGATTCCGCCTGCCGGGTTTTTCAACAGGAGTTCACGATTTACCGTCCTTTTTTTTGCCCAAGCTCTAATCTGGTTATTTGGTTCATGTCCTACTCCAGGTCTCTGTAACACAACCATGTGCACTAAATTTGTCAGTTCTTGCCATTTATACCAAGTGTCAATGAGCGCATATGCATCCGAACCAATCATAAAACAGATCAATGATTCAGAACCAATTTCTGTTCGAATGGATGCAAGGCTATCAAAGGTATAGGAAACACTTGCACGCACCAATTCCCGGTCATCAGTTTCCAGGTATGGTTCATGCGCGACAGCCATCTGCAACATTTCCAACCTCTGCGCAGGTGTCCCACCTGGCGAACTGCGGTGGGGAGGAATATAAGAGGGAATCAGCTTGATATAATCAAGCGTCAGGCTCTCCCGTACCTCATTTGCCAGCATGATATGAGCAATATGGATTGGATCAAATGTCCCCCCAAAAACACCGATTTTCATTGAAAATAACTGCCTTCGGCATTCGAATCTGCTGTCATTAATTTGCCCTTCAGATTGAACACACGCAAAATTGCACTAATACCAGACTATCACCAAACAATGATTATGTCGTTTCACTTAATTGCACTCACTTATTAGGTTCTGATGTTGTTCCTGTCTTTCGATCAATACGGAGTCTTCGGCAATAGGCTTAAAACCCTGTTGAACATACCGATTCATATATTTCATTGAAGATGCTAATCCACAATTATGATGTGCTAATTATTGGCAGCGGTGCTGCAGGCATGACCTTAGCTCACAAGCTAGGCAAAAACTACAAGGTCGCGATGCTGTGTAAAGATGAGCTGAATGAAGGATCTACTTATTATGCTCAGGGCGGCGTCGCAGCTGTTCTGGATGAATATGATAGCGTCGATTCCCATATTGCAGACACGCTCGAAGCCGGTGCGGGTCTCTGTCACCCCGACATTGTAAGGCTAACGGTTGAACGAAGTTCAGAAATTATTAAGTGGTTGATCGCACTGGGAGTCAAATTTGACACGCAAACACATTCTGACGGAAGCAAAGATTTTCACCTGACGCGCGAGGGTGGTCACAGTCACAGGCGTGTAATTCATGCGGCGGACGCAACGGGAAGAGAAATCACGAGTATCCTCGGTCAATCCCTGAGAAAGGTTGACAACACCGAGGTGTTCCAAAAATTTGTCGTTGTGGATCTCATTACACAATTGCCGGGCGCGACAGAACAGATGAAACGTTGCCTGGGCGCTTATGCGTTAAACCTCAAGACAAACCATGTTGAAGCATTTCGTGCGCATTT
Source organism: uncultured Wenzhouxiangellaceae bacterium (assembly GCA_964479355.1). Classification (GTDB taxonomy): domain Bacteria; phylum Pseudomonadota; class Gammaproteobacteria; order Xanthomonadales; family SZUA-36; genus SZUA-36. The sequence goes on from CAYZLS010000294.1 coordinate 2,330, forward strand.
TGTGGTACTGGCAACAGGCGGCGCCAGTAAGGTGTATCTATATACCAGTAACCCCGACACGGCATCGGGTGATGGCATCGCCATCGCTTGGCGTGCAGGCTGCAGAGTGGGCAACCTCGAATTTAACCAATTTCATCCTACCTGTCTTTATCATCCAGCAGCCAAATCCTTTTTAATTACCGAGGCACTCCGGGGCGAAGGCGCAAAACTCAAGTTGCCCAATGGTTCTCAATTTATGTATCGCTTTGACGATAAGGAAGAATTGGCAACCCGGGACATTGTGGCGCGTGCCATTGACTATGAAATGAAACGACTGGGGTGCGACCATGTTTACCTGGATATCAGTCACAGATCCCGGGAATTCATCGTTGAACGCTTTCCCAATATTTACGACCGCTGTCTCAAACTGGGAATTGATATATCCTGTTCACCCATTCCCATTGTGCCTGCAGCTCACTATACCTGCGGGGGCATTGTCACCGATGCCCGGGGGAGGACTGACATCCAGAACCTTTATGCCATTGGGGAAACCAGCTTCACCGGCTTACATGGTGCAAATAGAATGGCAAGCAACTCGCTGTTGGAATGTATGGTGTTTGCAACTGAAGCCGCAGAGCAAATCAGGGAGTCCATTCCATCAGGCTCGCCAGTGGGAATCATCGAAGACTGGGACGAAAGTCAGGTTACCAACTCAGATGAGGACGTCGTTATTTCGCACAATTGGGACGAATTAAGACGATTCATGTGGGACTATGTAGGCATAGTAAGAACGGACAAGCGATTACAAAGGGCTCAAAACCGCGCACGATTGTTACAGCAGGAAGTTGATGAATATTATAGCAATTATAAAATTAGCAGGGATCTGC
>CAYZLS010000295.1:0-3176 GCA_964479355.1 uncultured Wenzhouxiangellaceae bacterium
ATATCGGCGATCTATGGGCGATTACCGACCGCCGGATTATTAACAATGCCATTGAGAATAAACCCAGTCAGATTCTGCGTATTGACCTCAGCACCGGCACCGCAACAGCGGTTAGCACGACTAGCGAAGTTGGTTTTGAAAGTCTGGCTGTTGGCCCACCGGGTGGCTGTAACAACGAGTCAGCGCCAGGCACTACTCAGAGTGTTCCTGCCCTGAGCTCCGTGGGCAGTTTATTGACAATTTTTGTTTTACTCCTCAGTGGTATCGGTTTCCTGCGTAAACGTTCTTTCTAGAGTAAATTTTCCATCTGTTTTTAGAGCCAAACCAGCTGGTTTAGGCTAGACTGTACAATCCATGAATCTCCGGAGTTAAATCATGATAGGTGGAATAAGTGCCTGGCAGCTCCTGATACTGCTGTTAATTGTTGTACTGGTTTTTGGAACCAAACGGCTGCGAAATATCGGCTCCGATTTGGGTAGCGCAGTCAAAGGATTCCGTAAAGGGATTGAAGAGGAGCCTGAAGACAGCGAAACAGAGAAACTGAGCACCGCAGAATCTGCATCACTCGAGCCACAAAAACAACAGGAAAATTCGCCGGCATCACGCCCAACAGACCCAGATGTTTGATGTTGGTTTTGCCGAGCTTTTTCTGCTTGCTCTGATTGGCCTTCTGGTACTCGGGCCCGAAAGATTGCCGCGCGTCGCGCGCACCCTCGGTGGCTATATTCGTAAAGCCCGGTCAAGCTGGGCTGGTCTGCGCAATACCATAGAATCAGAGTTGGCAGAGGCCGATATTTCTGCGCCGATCGCGCGCGCGCATGAGGAACTAAAGCGTATCGGTAAAGACCTGCCCGACATCGCAGACCTCACCTCGCCAAGCCAAGACTCAGATCCAGAGAAAGACGCTGGCGAGGCAAAAGACAGGAATGTCTGATACCCCCGATGAAGACCGCGAGCTAAGTTTTCTTCAACACCTGGTTGAGCTTCGCAGCCGACTGCTCAAAGCATGCCTTGCGGTTTTTGTTGTTCTGGTTGCATTGTTACCATTTTCACGTCAGCTGTACGAAACATTGGCTTCCCCGTTGCTCGCACAAATGCCTGCGAGTAGCAGCATGATCGCAATCGATGTGGCATCACCCTTCCTGACCCCATTTAAGCTAACGCTGCTGATCGCTTTAATGGTGGCCATCCCGATTGTGCTGTATCAATTGTGGGCTTTTGTTGCCCCGGCGTTGTTTAAGCACGAAAAAAGGCTGGCTCGACCATTGCTGTTGTCTTCAGTGCTGCTATTTTATGCCGGTTGTACATTCGCCTATTTTGTCGTATTCCCACTGGTATTTGGTTTTCTGACCCGCATCGCACCAGAGGGCGTGGAGATGATGACGGATATCAGCAAATACTTGGATTTTGTCATGACCCTCTTTCTTGCCTTTGGAATTACGTTTGAGGTACCGATTGCAACCATTATTCTGGTTGCCACCGGCATCACCTCCGCAGACCAATTGGCAGGCTGGCGGCCTTATATCGTTGTGGGTGCGTTCGCGCTGGGCATGGTTTTGACACCACCGGATGTGATTTCACAGACATTGCTGGCACTACCGATGTGGTTGTTGTTTGAAATCGGAATCATTTTTGCACGCATCCTGATACCTGCCAAACAGGCAGATCAGGCCACCAATTGACTGGCATCAGGATTCTCTTTCCCGGTGGTGTCTACATCCAAACCAAAGATATCCCGGAATGCCAGGTATTGGGTGCCAAACAACAGCAGTTGAAACAAGGGCCCCAGCAGAAGCAGCAATACTGCCAACCAGGATGAAGCGCCGCTGCCACCGAGCGCAGTCAGATAAAAATATCCAAGCAGTAAAGCAATGGGCACAACCACCAACCCAAGCAATAAACCAATTACCAGCAGTGGTCGCCAGTTACGGAACAGAGCTCTGAGCCCAAGCTGCACGGAACTTATCACACCTTGTTTCCTGAACCAGATCAGCGGCACAGAAAAGTACGTTATGCTGCCGCTGATTGCAGCGCCTATGGCCATGGCCATGATAGCGCTTTCCATCAGTTGTGGATCAATCAGCTGCAGAGCTTCCAGATCTCCTTGTTCAATGCGGCTGAGCAAGCCCGTATCGATATCCACAACCTGGCCCGTCAGAACCAATGAAACTACCAGTAAGCCAACCACCAGCACAAGCCCGCCCAATAACAGTAACCGGCCGAAAATTTTTCCTGAAGCAAACGGCATGAACAAAAATGCCAGCACCGGCTTACCACCCTGTTCAACCGTGTGCAGGACATGCAGCATGCCAGCACTTAACACCGGCAAACACAGAATAACCACCAAGCCCAGTGCCTGAGTCTGTGAAAAACTCAGGAACAACTGAAAAAACAGGCTGATTAACAGCAACCGTAGAGGTTGCATTCGGAACAGAGCCCAACTACCCATCAGCCAGGCGAGACCCCGTGCGGCGGGAAGTTTACGAATCTCAGCTCGCCCGCAGGGAGGCACCCAGATGTCCCAGTACTGCGGTGCAGCCTTTGAGAAGGACTAGGCCATTCTCTGCTGTCTGCGTCTTGTCCTGAAACATCTGGGTACCTCTGAATCCGTAGTTATCACATGGATGGAGCACTAGTATTGTAAACTACCGCGGTGCAGCAAACAGTGCGTGGGTATTCTTTAAGGGAATTTAAATTTGAATCGACAAATCAAACAAATCGGAGTGACTCGACCGCCGGTTGCCATCGGTATCATTATCGCCTGCTCCGTGGTATACCTGTTGCACAATATCTCCGCTCAACTTGCCTTATGGCCTTTGTATAGTGGTTACTTTCAGCCTTGGCAGTTAATCAGCTACGCCTTCTTACATGGTAGCTTCAATCACTTATTGTTCAATATGTTTGCCGTATGGATGTTCGGATTACCCGTGGAGAGAATGTGGGGTAGTCGAAAATTCCTAGAATACTTCTTCATATGTGCACTGGGCGCCGGACTGATTCAACTGTTCGTTCAATATCTGAGCGGTGAAATCTATCCAACCATTGGCGCATCCGGCGCCGTTTTTGGCTTGCTGTTGGCCTACGGTGTGATGTGGCCCAATAATCGACTGATCCTGATTTTCTTTCCAGTACCCATCAAGGCAAAATGGTTTGTTTTGATCTATGGCGGGATCGAG
>CAYZLS010000296.1:0-3169 GCA_964479355.1 uncultured Wenzhouxiangellaceae bacterium
CCCGTCGCGGAATCATGCAAGAACCGCTATCCGGGCGCAACGCAGTACACGAACCAGGAGTTCGACCATGACATCAACCGGAACCGTCAAGTTTTTCAACGAACAGCGGGGGTTCGGATTCATCACGTCGGCCGACGGCGACGACATCTTCGTCCACGTATCCAATATCGCCGAGAGTGAATCCGGAACACTCGCCGAGGGCCAGTCGGTCACATACGAGACAGGATCAGGTCGTAAGGGCCCCGAGGCCATCAACGTTAAAGTCGTCTGAAGTAGAGCAGCGCGAGTACACGCCACGACGAACCGGGCCCGAGACGGTGCCCGTCAGCGCCGTAGACTTGCGAAGCGAGAGCATCACCCTGTAACGACCGGCCCCGCGATCTTCGACACACCCGACAAACCACGTGGATCTTTCTTTCGCTCAGGATCTCGTCGATGTCGGCCACAGTCACGTCGAAGCGGTCGTCTCCCGCAAGGTCGATAGCCATTGTCCCCCGATCAATCCAGCACCGAGAACAACGATCTTCATGGCGCCGACCTCTCTCCCTGCCACTTGGGGAATCCTCGATGAGGTATCCCTTCCGAGTGTCTGTCTCGCCGAACGGTTTGCGGCGCGTTATCAAGTGTTTGTACCGCGGGCGTCTGTCTACGGTCTCGTCGTGGATACCACGGCCTATCTGAACCGGATCGGCCTCGACTCGGCACCACCGATCGATCTCGCCAGCCTCGAGGTGCTGCAGCGGGCCCATCTCACCCGCGTCCCATTCGAGAATCTGGACGTTTTCTACCGTCGGGGAGTTCACGTCGATCCGATCCGCTCTGCCTCCAAGATTGTCGAACAGGGCCGAGGCGGCTGGTGCTTCGAACTGAACGGAGCCTTCTCCCTGCTACTAGCGGACTTGGGATTCGAAGTGACCAAACTGGGGGCCACGGTTGTCATCGAAAACCGCCCCACGATTGGGCCGCAGCCCAGCCACGCCACGATTCGAGTGGACCTGGACCGACCCTATCTGGTTGATGTTGGCTTCGGTGACTCCTTCTTTCGACCCCTGCCACTTGACAACGACGGCCCTCACGACGGAGGCCACGCCTTCTACTCGTTCGCCTGCAACGGCGATACCACCACGCTCCTGATGGAGGGCGCCGATGCCTGGGAACCTCAGTACCACTTCAGTCCGAATCCGGCAGCGGAAGACGACTTCGAGGGTGCGAACGAATTCCTACAGACATTGTCGATGACTCACTTCACCGAAAAGCCATTCGCCACCAGACTCTTCGACGGCGGGCCAGATCGAGTAACGCTTCTCGACGATCGCCTCAAGCTGCGCAGTGACGGTGTGTTGTCGGAGTCGCTGGTGGCTTCCGATGACTGGCCGGCAGTGCTCGAGAAGTGGTTTGGCATGATGCCGTAAATCGTCGGGGTGATGGGTGGTAGCAAAGATGATTGCTTGCAGGCGCCGAAGAGCCGCTCCCGGTCAGAGGCTCAAACCGATCCCTAGATCAGGTATTGACTGGTCCCACGTTTGATGTAACGGCCGTCGCTCTTCTTGCCGTGGTAGGCGCCGTCTGAGATGAGAACGTTGCCTCGCGCCATCACTACTTCGATCTGGCCCACAACTTCTTTCCCCTCGTAGGCGCAGTAGTCGACGTCCATGTGATTGTGCTCGACCGACATGGTGTGCGTTGCCATCGGATTCCAGATGGTGATATCCGCATCGGAGCCGATGGCGATCGTGCCCTTCTGCGGGAACATCCCGAACATCTTGGCCGGTGCCGTCGAGGTGATCTCGACAAACCGGTTGAGGCTGAGTCGGCCCTCGCCGATTGCACCGTGATAGATCATTCGCATCCGATCCTCCACCCCCGGCATTCCATTAGGAATAACGGTGAAGTCGCCCTCACCGAGCCGCTTCTGGATTCCTAGGGTCGGGTGATCGCCCATGCAGAATGGACAATGATCGGTCGAAACGAGTTGCAGGTCGTTAGTGGCCAGATACTTCCACAGTGCTTCCTGATGACCCTGCTCCCAATCGCGCACCGGCGTCGAGCAAACATACTTGGCTCCCTCGAAATCGGGTTCGCGCAGGTTGTTCCAGCCAAGGAACAGGTACTGCGGACAGGTCTCACCGAAAACGTTGCTGCCCCGGTCCCGGGCAATGGCCACCTCGGCCACCGCCTCCTTGACCGACATGTGGACGACATACAGCGGACACCCGGCTAACTCGGCGTAGGCGATCACCCGATGCGTCGCCTCGGCCTCGGTGACCGGCGGCCTGGTGATCGAGTGGTAGATCGGATCGGTCTCGCCGCGGGCCAGTGCCTGTTCACGCAGGACGTCGATGACCATACCGTTTTCGGCATGCATCATGATCGTGCCGCCGTTCTCGGCGGCCTTCTGCATCGCTTGGAAGATCTTGCCGTCGTCCGAGTAGAGAACACCCGGGTAAGCAGTGAACAGCTTGAACGATGTGACTCCTTCATCCATCAAGGTGTCCATGTCCTGCAACGACTGGTCGGTGACCTCCCCAACGATCATGTGGAATCCGTAATCGATGGCGCAATTGCCCTCGGCCTTCTCCATCCACATCTCATAGCCGTCCATGACCCTCTCGCCGTGGACCTGGACTGCAAAGTCGACCAGCGTCGTGGTGCCGCCCCAGGCAGCAGCGCGGGTGCCGGATTCGAAGGTATCGGAGGCATAGGTGCCGCCGAACGGCAGTTCCATATGGGTATGGACGTCGATGCCTCCCGGCATCACATAGCGGTCTTTGGCATTGATGACGGTGTCGGCGCCTTCCTCCCACGGATGAACACCCGAAGCAGCTATCCCGACTATCTTCTCGCCGTCGACGAGAACGTCGGCCTCCATGAATTCGGTGGCGGTGATCACGGTGCCGTTCTTAATCAAGAAAGTCGTCATTGAGAACTCTCCAGTCTCCAGTCTCCAGTCTCCAGTCTCCAGTCTCCAGTCAAACCTACTCCCACCAACGGTCTCCGGCGGTTGACTCCCCTCAAGGCGGGAGCGTTCAGAGTCGGCGTTGCTGTCTGCTCTCCTAAAGGACGCCTACGTCTTCAATCGCCTTCTTGAGGATGGCGAAGCCCTGGTCGGCTTCATCGGTGGTCAGGCTGAGTGGAGGGGCTATGCGGAGCGAGTTGCCGTGCATACCCC
>CAYZLS010000297.1:0-3160 GCA_964479355.1 uncultured Wenzhouxiangellaceae bacterium
GCACTGCCTGATGATGAACGTATTCCAATCCTGCCTCAGTTGCCAGAGCGTTGAGGTCTTTCTCACCCGTTTGTACTGCCAGCAATAGCTGATCGGCTCTCGCCCTGGCTTGCTTATTTGCCATACGCTCACTCAAGGTGCTGGTCACCTCATCCCGTACCTGTTCAAGCGCTTTCAGCGCCACCGGCAAGTGCTCCTTGAGCTTGATCATGACCAGATGATTTTCACTCAGATTGACAGGATCACTCACTGAATCCTGCAACAGCACGAGGTTAGAAAAAGCCGCTTCGATGACCTCAGGATTTGCGGCAACCCCCGCCCCACCGGTACGCGAAAACGGGCTAGTTTCCTCGACGGTTAAACCCATTACCAACGCCGCGCCATCCAATGTGCTCGGGTCTTCATACACTAGGTCGACCAGTCGGTCAGCCTGCTCTAGGAACGCACGTGCAGCGACATCCTCTTCAAACTCCCTGACCAGTTGTGGTCGGGCTTGCTCAAAACTCATGCCACTGGCTGGGCGGATTTCATCTAACTTGATCACGTGCCAGCCGAAACCCGTTTGCACGGGCTCTGATACCGGTACCTCCAGGGATAAATCGTACATCGCATTTTCAAATGCTTTAACCATCACGCCCGGCTCAACCCAACCGAGGTCACCACCGGCGCTGGCTGATCCGAGGTCTTCTGAATTTTCGCTGGCCAGATTGGCAAAATCCTCTCCGTCCAGGGCACGCCTGAGCAAATCTTCCGCAGTTTGCCGGGCAGTTTCGATAGCAGCAGCATCAGCATCAGGTGCAACTTCGATCAATATATGTGAAACCTTTCGTTGCTCCGGACTCAAAAAACGATTTTTTTGTGCTTCAAACTGTTCACGAAGGAAATCTTCCTCGGGCGCTGACCCCACGGGCATCGTTGCCGCGTCAAGTTCCACGTATTGAATCACGACCTGTTCCTGCGACTGGAAATCTTCGGGATGGTTTGCATACCATTCAGATATCTCGTCCTCAGAAAAAGTTATCTCACCTGTTGGTGCTGCAACGTCTATCATCACTGCACCAAAATTTCTTTCCTGATCATGCAGAGCTACGTAGCCTTTCAATTCTGCCGACGTCACAATACTGCCGTCTGAAATACTCCTGGGTAACTGGCTCAAGACGAGTTGCGAGCGAATTTCATTTTCGAACTGTTTTGGCTGCATACCCTGCGCCTGCAAGCGGCTCTGGTAAACATCGGCGTTGAATACACCTTCCACCTGAAAAGCAGGGATTTTACGGATCTCTGCGGCCAGCGTTTCATTATCCACGGCAAGACCCATGGACTGTGCGGCCTGATTAAGCAGCGCCTGATCAATCAAACTGTCGAGATGCTGACGACGCATGATTAACTGATCGAATTGGACCGGATCATATGCCGCTCCCATGAGCGATTGCATCCGTCTACGGTAGTCAGAAAAACTCTGATTGAAGTCGTTGGTAGTGATCTCTATTTCATTGATCCTGGCAACAATATTTTCGGCATTGTTGGTGAAGTATTGATTTACCCCTACCAGAGCAAAGGGAATAACCAGAATGCCCAGAATGGTAAATGCTAAAACTCCTGTCAGCCTTTCACGAATGGATTGAAGAACCATGACTCACTAGCAACCTTTTCAATTTATACCCATAAGAAAAAGGCGCCAAGAAGGCACCCCTGTCTTTATCCATGGCGGAGTGGACGGGACTCGAACCCGCGACCCCCGGCGTGACAGGCCGGTATTCTAACCAGCTGAACTACCACTCCATACTCAATGGTGGGTGCTGACGGGCTCGAACCGCCGACCCTCGCCTTGTAAGGGCGATGCTCTCCCAACTGAGCTAAGCACCCCCGCTCGAAGGCGCGCTAGTTTACGGCATCCTTCAGGGCTTTGCCAGCCTTAAATGAAGGGTTATTTGATGCCTGGATCCAGATGGTTTCACCCGTGCGTGGATTACGCCCGGCACGTGCTGCACGATGTTTTACAGAAAATGTGCCAAACCCAACCATTGACACTGACTGACCTGATTGCAGTGTACTGGTGATAGTAGAAGTAAAGCCATCCAAGGCCCGACCGGCGTCTGCTTTGGTTAAACCGGAAGAACTAGCAATTGAATCGATAAGGTCAGATTTGTTCATTAATATGCACTCCATTTTATTCAAGTGTGTTACGTAAGGTGATGAATGCTTGAACAGGCCTTCCAGCGCACAATTCCCTCTGGTTTATCCACAGCTTGTGAAAGTGGACTGGGCTATCACAAAGCCTTGCAAATAAAGGCCTACAAGCGAACTCCTATGTTAATACACCACTCGTCCATGGTGCAACAAAAATTAAGTGCTGAGGCAACCTTTTGCATTAAAATTCACACCCAAGCGACTCTTTTGACTGACATCATCAATTTTCGCTTGAGAAAAAAATCGTCAACGCTGAAGTACGGACATCTAGTGTGGACGAACCTCTTTCTCAGCCGGTGAGAGTAACGAGGCCTTGGCTTTTACCACTGCTTTAAGCGGTTTCGGAAATTCAACCAAGGCAATCTTCAGCACTTCATCAATAACTGAAACTGGGTGAATCTCCAGTCTTCTTAGGATGTTTTTGGGAATTTCCACCAGGTCTTTTTCATTCTCTGCAGGAATAATGACCTGCCTGATGCCACCACGATGAGCCGCCAGCAACTTTTCTTTCAATCCCCCGATGGGCAACACCGCGCCGCGCAAGGTGATTTCTCCAGTCATGGCAACGGTTGCACGCACTGGAATTTTCGTTAATGCGGATACCAGTGAAGTGCACATGCCGATCCCCGCGCTGGGTCCGTCTTTGGGTGTAGCGCCTTCGGGAATGTGCACATGCGCATCAAACTTCTGATGAAAATCAGCGTCAATCCCCAACCGTTCCGCCCTGCTCCTGACGACAGTCATCGCTGCCTGGATCGACTCCTGCATCACCTCACCCAACTGACCGGTCTGAATCAAGCTGCCTTTACCCGGCACCAGCATGGCTTCAATTTGCAGTAGCTCACCACCCACCTGGGTCCAGGCCAGACCGGTTACCTGGCCAATCTCATTGTTTTGATCAGCAATCCCATAGCGGAACTGTTTTACCCCCAGGTAGGATTCCAGATTGCGAGATGACACCACCACTTTG
>CAYZLS010000298.1:0-3154 GCA_964479355.1 uncultured Wenzhouxiangellaceae bacterium
GGCCCGGTTTAAATTGAACGCGATTCATCGCCATGACAAAGTCTCCTTGTGTAAAGTGAGACTTCAAGATACCTGCTCCAATTTTCAAATCCTAAGACCCGGCTGAAATACAGCGCTAATCAGGTAACAAAATGGTTATCGCGTTGAACACCGATGATTTTAATTTGCATGAAACCGACATCAGCGAGTTGACCATTGGCGAGTCACAAACTATCGGAACCGACAGTGGCAAGGTGATCGATCTCTTGCGTACCGCTGACGGCGTTGAAGTCTATATTGATGGTGAGTTGCTGGATATGGATATGAATTTTATGCGACAGGATTGCATACAGAACACCTCATGGAAAAGCACATTGAAATAACTTGCGATGATGCTGAAAACTGTGATGAGAGTGTTTTTATCATGGCCGGCAATGATCTCGAACCCGTCGATTGGATAACTGACCACGATCAAAACGACCAGGTGCACAAATCGATCGTATTATCATGCAGCGATGCAGAAGAAGGTTCTGATTGTAGCCAAAAACATGTGTGGGTTTCCGCAGGTAAAGAACTTGATTTCGAGGAACTGCACAAACAGCACTCCAATGGCTATGACCACAAAGTCATCATCAAAAAAGAGCTGCGTACCGAAGACTGAGTTCCCGGTAATGGTTATAATCAAGTGACTTTATGTTACATGTCATTTTGTACTAGCCGGAAATCCCGCCCAACACAGGAAATATAATCCGGTTGTGTGCCAATACCAGAGCTACTCTATACTTGATACAGCCCTTGGGTTTCCAACTTGATAACACCCGGCTCAAACGAGCCGGGTTGGACTATGCTGATATGGCCTGCGTTAAGCAGTATGTCAACTGGGAAGCGTTCAGGGATGAATTCCCGGGCATGCGGCTGTGGGCTTTTAGCACCCGTGCTCAGAGACGCTACGACTAGACCGTATACGCCAATGGCGATGGCTTGGTTTTCGGTCCCGAAACACGTGGATTGCCAGCCCCCATACTCGCATCAATTGGCCACGATCACTGCCTGCGCCTACCCATAGCTGATGCTTCGTGTAGTCTTAACCTGTCCAATACTGTGGCCGTTGGATTATATGAAGCCTGGCGGCAATTGGGGTTCTAAGGGGCGTTCTCACACACCAGGTTGCGCTGTTACACCTGAAAATACGCTAGGCAAGGCGTGAGGAGAGAGGTTTGGTAACTCCAAATGAACGACGAACAACGCAGTATGATGTTTTTTTCAGGCGCAACCCGAAGGGTCGGGCCTATTTTTTCGCCCAGCGGCGTTATCATTCGCTTGTATGGAATAACCAAACCACGCTCATTCTGCCTTGCTGGACAAAAAATAGACTCCGGCAGCACAATCTGGCGTGTGAGAACGCCCCCTAACCCTATTCCCCGTACTCCGCTTTCTGATCCCTAGCCAATAAGCGGGCCACACCTTCTTCCGGATGCCAGTCCAGGTGAATAATGCCATTAACCTGTTCTGAAATTGGCATGTTAATGCCATGAGAAAGCGCCAAGCGTCGTACTTCTGCAGCACTGTTAACCCCTTCGACTACCTGTCCAATTTCATCCAGCGCCTGGGCGAGTGGTTTTCCCTGCCCTAACAGCAGGCCCAATTGCCGGTTCCGTGACAGGTCACCGGTACAGGTTAAAATCAGATCACCCGCCCCGGCTAGGCCCATCAGGGTTTCCGGTTTGGCATTGAGAGCCTTACCAAGGCGCATCATTTCCGCCAGTCCGCGCGTTATCAACGCTGCACGTGCATTGTCACCCAACTGCATGCCATCACAGATGCCGGTGGCTACCGCCAAAACATTTTTAATTGCTCCACCAAGCTCAGCACCGAGCATGTCATCACTGGTATATGCCCGAAATCGCCCGCCATGCAGAGCAGTTGCCATTTTGCGGGTAAAGCCCTTGTCCGACCCTGCCACGGTCACAGCAGTGGGCATATTCATCGCTACTTCCAGCGCAAACGAGGGACCGGTCACAACTGCTATCGGCGTTGTTGCAGGCAGATGATCTGACGCTACCTGGTGGAGTAACCGACCACTACTAGGGGCAAATCCTTTACAGGCCCAGGCGACGCCCTGCCCAGCCACCAGTACGTCTTTAATGGCTTCGATTACTTCTGCAAACACATGACTGGGAGTAACCAATAAGACATGCTCCGCTGCCTGTACCGCTGCCTGGAGATCAGTTTCCAGTTTGATAGAAGACGGGATGGTGATACCGGGCAAATAACGTTGATTGCAGTGGTTGTTTCCCAGCTGCATCAGATGCTCCGCATTGCGACCCCACAAAATGCAGCGGGTGCCACTGCGGTCTAACTGCAGGGCCAGGGCAGTTCCCCATGAACCGGCACCCAACACTGCAATTACAGGTGCTTTAATGCTCATAAATACTGGCCAGCGAGACAGCTTTTAGTCAGGCGTTTCCCTCAACCTCCAAGTCTCCGGCCCCGTTGGACTGGGCCTGGGCTTCTTGCAAGCGCTGCGCATAAATCTGATCAAAATTGATCGGTTGCAATACCAGTGGCGGAAACCCACCATCAGCCACCATGTCAGTAATAGCGCGGCGTGCATACGGGAACAGTGTGTGTGGACAGAGTGTATTGATGGCAACGTGGGTTGCCTGCTCATTCAAACCGAAAATTGAAAAAATCCCGGCCTGCTGAACTTCTGCCAGATAAGCAGTTTTTTCACCCAGGTTGGCCGTTACCGTCACCGTCAAGACTACCTCCTGAACACCATCGGTGAGTTTTTCGACCCTTTGGGCCAAGTTCATCTTGATTTCTACCTGCCCATCTTCCTGGAAAATTTGTGGTGCGTTGGGAAGCTCAAAAGATACATCTTTCATATAAAGCTTCTGGAGCTGAAATTGCGCCTGCTGCTGTTCTTCTTCAGCGGCATCCTGTCTCTGTTCTTCTGCCATGATCCTAACTCTCTTGTGCCTGAAAGGTTAATGTCATTTACTCAATCACTAAATGACAAGGTGAGATTATCTCATCCGGTCGATTGTATGACCAGACTTGCGCTCTTTTAATTAAAACGTTACAGAGCGCTGGTGTAGCGTCACACTAGTGTAGTGTTGCATAATTAATAAAACTTATATGAGTCGCTTCTGTCCTATGCTTAGATCCCATG
>CAYZLS010000299.1:0-1031 GCA_964479355.1 uncultured Wenzhouxiangellaceae bacterium
GACACCGTTACCGTCGGTTGTGTCAATTATGACAGTGTCTGGGGAGACAAGGCTGCCAATTTGGCAAAAATTAAAGGGATGATCGCTGAAGCGGCAGATCAGGGCATAAACATTCTTGCATTTCCGGAGCTGGCGCTCAGCGGTTACGAATGTAATCAAGATTTTACCATGCACCGGCAGGCCGCCGAGATGATCCCGGGACCGGCAACCGAAGAGATTGCCGTATTGACCAAAGAACTTGATATCTACGTCGCCTTAGGCATGCCCGAACAGGACAAATATGATCCGGGTGTTTGTTATATTGCCTGCCCGTTAATTGGACCGGACGGTTTGATCGGAAATTATCGAAAGGTGCATTTGGGTCCGCCGCCCTTGTTTACCGAAACTCAATGTTTCCAGGGCGGTAGTGATGTTCCTGTGTTTGAGACCCGCTATGGTCCTATTGGCATACAGATATGTGCTGATTTCTGGGTTTATCCTGAACTTTCCCGGATTCTCATGTTAAAAGGAGCACGCCTGATAATAAATAGTACCGGCAGTGCCGATGCCCCGGACCGACCTTTTTATATGACCTCGATGACCTGTGCCCGCGCCACGGAAAACATGGTGTATACGGCCAGTGCCAATTTCGTCGGCAAAGACCGGAATAGATCCTACTATGGACACAGCACCATCGCCGGCCCTGCATTTCCCCGCTTTTCCAAGGTGTATGCGCAGGGAACGGAAAAAGAGGAAATAGTCAGTGCAACACTCAGTTTTAAAAAACTCCATCGTTTTCGTGAAGCTGTTTCCATCGACAAACTCCGGCGCTCTGAGGTGATCATGGAAGAATTTCAAAATCTCGATACCTGCAGGAACTAACAAGTAACCTTATTGAGAACGATAGATAAACATGCCGGCAATTAATAAAGAAATTGATGTCAAGGCCACACTGGAAGATACCTGGGCGCTGGTCAGTGATATGGAGAGATTCAGCTTATGTATCCCCGGCTGTAAAAAAGTTACAAAAATAAGCGAGACAGAATTTGATT
>CAYZLS010000299.1:1041-3154 GCA_964479355.1 uncultured Wenzhouxiangellaceae bacterium
TGGAATCTGGAAGCAAAGGTCCTGCGCACTACGAGAAAAGCGAAGGCAAGGACCAGAGCAATTGTCATGCAGGCACCGACACACTCGGAATTTGTTGGCGAAGGCCGATTATTTGAACGATCGAATCATTACAAGCTGATGATAAAAGGAACAACCGATCTGGAGGTGATTTCAGATACTGCCACGAAGATCAGGTTTGCCGGCGATATTCAAGCATCCGGTGTCGGAGGTGCAACCATTGAAAAAGTGGTCGCAGGACAAATGGATAGCCTATTTCAGGAATTTGAAAACAATATAAAGCAAACACTGGGTGATACCGGTGAATCCGGTCCTTCAGATGAGCTCAAACAGCCGATTCACGTATCTGGCGAGAAACATAAAATAAAACCAGCTGTTTGGGTCGGAGCTGCCAGTATCCTTGTTATTATAGCAGTTTTATATTACCTGCTGAGTTGATTGGCTGGTCAGAGGGTCCAGAAAGACGTTTATTAACCAGGGATTTTTTAGCCCGGAACCTGAGCAACAAGAGATCGAATCAATGGAATACTACAGTCCTACAGAATTGAGTGAAGCTTATGCCTTACTGGACAAATATCGCGATGCGGCCGTTCCCATCGCCGGTAACACATTTTTTATGGGTCACCGGGAAGAACTTTTTGATGAGATAGACGCAGTCATAAACATCAAGAAACTTGGCCTGAGCTACATCAGAAATGAAGATGGCGTATTAAAAATAGGTGCGACTACAACATTGAATGAAATACCCTCGTCAAGTATCACCACACAGGGTGTGTACAGGATATTGTCAGAGACCGTTAAAGAGCTGAATATCAATGAAGTGCGGAACATGGCTACTATCGGTGGTGAAGTGTGTATCGCTGGGGAGGTGGATATGCCCACCACTTTACTTGCTTATGATGCGGATATTGTAATCGGTGGTAGTGATGGTACACGAATTGTATCCATGGCTGATTTTCATCTCGGTTATCTCAATAACGCACTTGAAGTGAACGAAATGGTAATTGAGGTCCGGATCCTGAAACCACCAGCAAATACCGGAGGTGGTTTTCACAAGTTTGAACGGACAGCAGCCGATATACCAATCGTAAATGTTGCTGTGCGTGTTTCCCTCGGTGCAGACGGGATCTGCAAAGATGTAAGAGTGGTTGTAGGCGCCGCTACTTTATCTGGCATACCACAACGATCAGCTGCGGCTGAAGCAGTACTATTAAATCAAGAAATTGATGATGCATTGATCAGGCAGGCGGCCGAAGTCTCAAGCGACGTGGAATGCATTGATGATTTTCGTACGCCTGCTGAAGTACGAACTTTATGGGTGAAATGCAGTATCGAGGATGCCTTGAAAAAGGCGCTGATTGATGTTGGCAGAGGAGAACAATTGTGATCTCCATAAGCTTGAATGTTAACGGTGAAGACTGTCCGGTCCAGGTAAAACCACATTGGTCACTGGCCTTTGTTTTGAGAGAAAAAATAGGCTTAACCGGGACAAAAACTGGTTGTGAAATGGGTACCTGCGGTTCCTGTACAATATTGCTGGATGGCCAACCAATCTTCTCCTGCTTAAAAATGGCTGTTGACACGGAAGGGCATGAATTAACGACTATCGAAGGGATAGAGACTGACGGAGTGTTACATCCTCTGCAGCAAACATTTATAGATGATCATGGGATGCAATGTGGTTTTTGTACTCCCGGCATGATCATCGCGGCAAAGGCCTTGCTGGAAGAAAATTCCAATCCTTCGGAGCTTGAAGTGCGACAAGCGATCGGCGGTCACCTATGTCGCTGTGGAACCTATGTGCGCATTGTAAAATCGATAATGAATGCCGCTGAAATCGTGAGAAATACATAAGAGGTACGAAACTGTGACAATGGATACATCGGTAATTGGTAAAAGCCTGCCCTTGTTGGATGCTTATGAAAAAGTTACCGGTAAACTCAAGTTTGCCGGCGACATGCCACCGTTGCAGCGTATGCATCATGCCAAGGTCCTGCGAAGTCCTTATGCGCATGCCAAGATCGTGCATATTGATACCTCTGCCGCAGAAGCGCTGCCAGGTGTCAGTGCTGTTATTACCTACAAGGATGACATC
>CAYZLS010000300.1:0-574 GCA_964479355.1 uncultured Wenzhouxiangellaceae bacterium
GCTGAGGACATGGATAGCGTTACCGCTACCTTTGAAAATACATATGCAGCTATGTACCATCGTGGAGCACAGCTTGCCGATGCGGGATACCTTTTTACGGACGTCTTCATCGAGGCAACTGTCGATAAGCCGGTGCCCAAAGTGCGGCGCTATACACTAACGGGCGAAAAGCCGCCGAAAAAAGCCTTCAAGGGGCCGCGGGACGTGTTTCACAAGGGCAAATGGACAAAATTCAATATCTGGGATATGGATACACTGGAGGCAGGCAACAGGATAGACGGTCCGGCGATCATTGAGCATCCGATGACCACGGCAGTCATTCCCCCAGGTAAGTACATGGTATTGGATGAATTCAAAGTGCTTTGGTACAAGAATCAGTAGTAATAGAGAAGATTCATATGGATAGGTGGTACGAAAGGGCCATGACCACATGGCCCAAAGTTCTGGACGAAACGGCAGCGAAATTTGGCAATAGAACCTATATTGTGTTTGAGGGGAAGCAAATCACTTTCCGCGAGTTTCAGGAACAGGTCAACTTTTTGGCCAAAGCCTTCCTAGAGCTGGGAATGGGGAA
>CAYZLS010000300.1:584-1636 GCA_964479355.1 uncultured Wenzhouxiangellaceae bacterium
TATAGCTACTTCAAGAAAGGGGAACTGGAGTACCTGTTAAAGCAGGCTGACGTGACCACTTGTGTCATGAAAGATAGTTTCTTGAAGGGGAAAATCAATTCGCTAGAAATATTTAGACAGATTTGCCCCGAGATTGATGAATTGACTCCGGACAAATTCCGTTCTGCCAACCTCCCCAACTTGCGAAGGGTCATTTCCTTAAGGGGAGATGAGACAAAAGGAAGATACGATTGGGATCAACTCCTCGACAAAGGAAGCAGTTCTCGGTTTGACGCTCAGCTTCTACAAGCGCAAGAATCGATAAATCCTTTTGATGTGATGAATATCGCATTCACCTCAGGCACGACCGGATTTCCAAAGGGTGGTATGTCTATGCATATCACAAACCTGTGTGCTTTTGGTCATGCAAATGCTCGTCTTTCTATTACAGAAAACTCCGTTCTCATTTATCAGGTTCCCGTATTTACCAACTTTGGCTGCTGGTTGACCTGCGCAGGTGTATTCGAAGGCTGCAAACTTGTACTCTGTGGGGAGCCGCATTTCGATCCTGCTCAAACTCTAGATTTGATAGAAAAGGAAAAGGTAACACATATGGTTGGGGCACCAACCCATTATATTGACCTCAGTGAACATCCCGACGTAGACAAATATGACCTCAGTTCATTAGAGGTGGCGTTCTTGGGTGGCAGCGATTTGTCTCCAGAACAGAACAGGCGCTTAAGCGAAAAATTTGGGGAATATGGCGTGATGTCATATGGACTAAGCGAATGTGGAGGTTTTGGTACCACCACTCTTTCTACCGATCCACCTGACCTAATATATGGGATGATTGGTGTCCCACTCCCCTCTGTGCGGATGAAAACGGTAAATCCAGAAACAGGTAAACGTGTCATCGGGGAACCAGGAGAAATATGGCTGCATGATGTATATCCTGGCTCTTGCGTAGGTAAGGGATACTACAACATGCCGGATGCGACCAAGGCAGCGATCACCGATGATGGATGGTTTAAGACTGGGGACTTAGCTATAGAGCTAGATAACGGCTACTTTGT
>CAYZLS010000300.1:1646-3138 GCA_964479355.1 uncultured Wenzhouxiangellaceae bacterium
GGGCGTCTAAAGCATGCTATGAGAGTGGGGGCGATGAACGTTTATCCAGTTGAAGTGGAAAACGTTCTTATGACACACCCTAAAGTAGTGGAAGCTGTAGTTATAGGTATCCCAGACGAGAGACTGGGAGAGGTTCCCATGGCTTGGGCATGTACCCGCGGAGAGATAACCTCGGAAGAATTAATGGAATTTGCAAGAGCAAATCTTGCCGCTTTCAAGTTACCTCGTTATGTGAAATTCTACAAGCCAGGAGAACTGCCTGTCACCGGCAGCGGGAAATACGAAAAATACAAATTACAGAAAATGGCTATCAAAGAATTGGGCCTATGTTGATCGACTGCCTCCTAAGAGCCTCCTATGCTGGAAGCCAGCCCCCATCTTCAGCGTTTATCCGTTCTATTTGTATGGCGTTCGGTGAAGTGTTTCATGCCCTTAACCATACAACTGGATCTATCAAATAACCGGTACTTGGTTCCGGCTGTGCCGGGTTAGGTTCGGAAAACAGCAGATTTGCTTGATGTCGGAGTATTGACTACGAATAATATCAGGGTGCTGTGTTTTTAAACACGACGACCTAAGTAATGCCGCGTAGCCGACGCAGCACCGGATTGGGTTTTTGTCAGCCGTCAAAGCAGGTCTCGACGGCAAGCAGCAGCGCGTCGAGTCAATTGAGAACTGACTTTTATAGGAGGATGTCAGATGGGACCACTTGAAGGGATAAAAGTCTTGGATATGTCGTTTTATGCTCCGGCCAGAGTAGCAAGCATGTTCTTTGGTGATTTTGGAGCCGATGTTATTGGAATCGAAATGCGTCGAGCTGACCGTCCGAGTTCAACCAAAATTTTGGATGATGACCTGCATTACCGCTGGCTTACATATCAGCGGAACAAAAAAAGCATCACACTTAACCTAAAGACCGAGGAAGGTAAGAACATCTTCTATCGATTGGCCGAGAAGGCGGATGTCATTCTGGAGAGTTTTCAACCCGGAACAGCCAAGAAACTAGGGGTAGACTACGAGAGCGTAAAGAAGGTCAATCCCGAGATAGTCTACTGCTCTATCTCAGGTTTTGGACAGGATGGCCCTTATGCGCACCTGATTGCGAATGAACCCAGCTATCAAGGTATAGGTGGTGTGCTGGCATTAACCGGGCCACGCAAAGGCCCTCCGGTAATTTCAGCCGCTCTAGTAGGGGACATCGGTGGAGGAGCTTATCCGGCGACAAAGGCGCAGAAGATACAACTGGCGGCAATGGTAGCTAATTACTAACGGCTAAATATTATGAGTCACCGTAACCACCCGGTAACGGGTGCGGGGCTAGGTTTGAGGTGGGCCCTGTTGGGCCCGCTGCAGGATCACGACCTCGAAAATATCGATTTCATGGAGATCGCACCCGAGAACTGGATCAACGTTGGCGACCAGCGGCGACAGGATTTGCAGTATTTTACCGAACGGTTTCCATTCCTCTGCCATGGGCTCTCGCTTTCTATCG
>CAYZLS010000301.1:0-3128 GCA_964479355.1 uncultured Wenzhouxiangellaceae bacterium
TTTGGCACCTCCACACCTTCCGCTGCGGCATCAACCAGAATGTGTGGTGTCAGCCCGTTATCAGTAATCCATTCGTAAAGTGCGCGTAACAAATAGGGCCGGTTAGAAGTCATTCCTTCCAGCACAGAGTTCATGAAGCTTCAAGCACCATTTCACGCTCAGCACGGGTCAGACTGGTCTTAAATGATAGACGGGCGATCAGGCGCTGGGCATACGCTTGCACCGATGACCCCGGCTTGCCAAGGTTGATGCCATAGCCTGACAGGCGCCAAAACAACGGCCCCAGCGTGCAATCAACCAGGCTCAACTCATCACTGAACAAAAAGTTTGAGTGTTTGAAAAGATCATTGGCCGCAATGATGTTTTCTTTCAATTGTTGCCTTGGCTTATCCGCTTTACGCCCCACAGAGTTTTCTATTTGCTCTGCCAGTGGATACCAGTCCCGCAAAATACGGTGGTGTACCAGCCGCAAACGAGCCCGGGACACCGGATCAACGGGCATTAATGGCGGGTGCGGATAACGTTCATCAAGATAATCATTGATCACGCTGGCATCATGTAACAACAGGTCACGGTCGACCAGCGTCGGGGTTTCGTTGTAGGGGTTCAATGCAGCCAGATCAGCCGCGGCAGATTCGTTATTACTTACATCGATAACATCAACATTGATGCCTTTTTCTGCCAGCACGAACCGCACTCTGTGGCAGTGAATACTGCGAGCAGAAGAATATAACGCCATGGTTGAGCGCCCTTTAATTGCTGCTATCACATTCTTCCTCCAGATAAATTTTGATACTGATTAATGAACATCGCGCCAGTATTCCACTTTCAACAGATAAGCCAGAAAAGCAAACAGAACCAGAAATAATACCACCCATTTGCCGATACCTTTGCGTTTAAGTATGGCCGGCTCTCCCACATACTCCAGAAATGCAGCAAGATCACGGGCAGTCCCTTCAAATTCTTCAGGCGACTGAGCGCCAGGCGTGCCCAGCTCGAAGTGGTCGATTACTTTCCGGGTAAACCCACTTGCGTCGGTATCCTGACGGTAAACCGCCGTATTGATACCCTGCAAACGCCACAGAACGTGTGGCATGGAAACATCCTGCATTTGTGTATTATTCCAGCCACCCTGGTCATCCACGTAAAACCCGAGTAAATAGGCATATAACCAGTCAGGGCCGCGTGATCGACCAATAAGCGTCAGATCAGGGGGCGTCCTGCCAAACCAATCTTCAGCCTGATCCGCAGCCATTGCGATCTCCATCGTGTCGCCAATCTTGGCATCTGCATAGACCAGGTTTTGTAACACCACTTCTTCACTCAGGACGAGGTCTTCAGCCAGGCGGTTGTAGCGCATGTAGCTGGCACTGTGGCAACTCAGGCAATAATTAACGAACCACTTGGCACCGCGCTGTAATGAGGCAATATCATGCACATCGACACCGGAATGCTCGCTTTCTTCAGAGGCTGGCACAGGAAAACAAACAACCAGCAAGAGCAAGGCTGCGCCTAGGATAGTTATGAACTGTTTCTTCATCAGTGTGTCACCCGTTCTGGTACGGTTTTTGTTTTACTACCCGGGCTTAAAAAATAGAGCAACACAAAGTACATAAAGTAAACCAGTGTCCAGACCCGCATCTCCCAGGTCTGTGCCGGTGTTCCTTCTGCCATTCCAAGCATGCCCAGCCGGATAAAGGCCACCACAAAAATACCCAGGAACAGCTTGTCCCGGAATCCTTTATAACGGATTGATTTGACCGGTGAGCGATCCAGCCAGGGTATAAAAATCAGAATAACCACCGATGCACCCATCAAAATTACACCCATCAGCTTATCCGGAACCGCCTTCAAAATGGCGTAGTACGGCGTAAAGTACCATACCGGTTTGATGTGTTCGGGCGTTACCAACGAGTTGGCCGGGATGAAATTATCGTGTTCCAGAAACAGTCCACCCACCTCCGGCCAAATAAACAGAATGAAAGCAAACAGGATCAGGAACACGGCAACGCCAAAAATGTCTTTGACCGTATAGTATGGGTGAAACGGAATACCATCTAGCGGGATGCCGTCAGCGCCCTTGGTGTTCTTGATTTCAATGCCATCGGGGTTATTTGAACCCGTCTTATGCAAGGCCGCCAGGTGCATTACAACAAAACCCAACAAGCCCAGGGGGAACGCAACCACGTGAAAAGCAAAAAATCGGTTCAGAGTTGCATCAGAAATAAAATAATCTCCGCGTATCCACTGCGTCAACACGTCACCAATTTTCGGAATCGCACCAAACAGGTTGATGATCACCTGCGCACCCCAGTAAGACATTTGCCCCCATGGCAGCACATAACCGGTAAAGGCTTCGGCCATCAACAACAAATACAATACCATCCCGAACAGCCACAGTAACTCACGCGGCTTACGATGCGAGCCGTACAACAGGCTGCGAAACATGTGCAGGTAAATCAGGAGAAAGAAGAATGAGGAGCCGGTTGAATGCATATACCGGATCAACCAACCCCAGTTTACATCGCGCATGATGTACTCAACCGATGCAAATGCCTCAGCTGCCGAAGGCTTGTAGTGCATTGCCAGATAAATACCGGAAAAAATCTGCATCACCAGCACCAACAAGGCAAGCGACCCCATGTAGTACCAGAAATTAAAATTCTTCGGCGCGTAATATTTCGCCAGGTGTGCATCCCAAAAATCGACCACCGGCAAGCGGTCGTCTACCCAGGTCAGCAAGGCCCCCGCACTTTTGGCCAGCGAGTCAGCAACTTTAGACATTACACTGCTCCTTGCGGGCTTACGCCAATCATCAGGGTACGATCATCAAGGAAGCTATAAGGTGGGATACTCAAATTGGTTGGCGCAGGCACACCTTTGTAAACCCGCCCGGACAGATCAAACTTGGACTTGTGGCAGGGGCAATAGAAGCCACCGTTCCAGTTATCATCAAACGGCTGTGAACCCACCTGTGGCACCATCTGTGGAATACAACCCAGATGTGTGCAATGCATGTTCACCACCAGGTATTCGGGTCGTAAAGCGCGAGGATCGCCATGTACGTAGTCTGGCTGCTTAGCGTCGATTGACTCCGGATCCGATAATACAACTGCAACTTTGTTCAA
>CAYZLS010000302.1:0-3111 GCA_964479355.1 uncultured Wenzhouxiangellaceae bacterium
ATAATCTTCCGATAACCTCAAAGTCGGATTGATCGTAAACAACAAAGACTGGTGGTCAGTGTCTTGAGCAAATTTATGAATAATCCGAGCAATATGATCGAGATCATTGTATCGGCGGACTAGAAATAAAATATTCATTTACTTCAGGCCTGCGAGATAATCACCGATCGCCCTTCCTGCATAACCCTTGTTAATTTCTACCTCCTGCTCTGCTAACACTGTTCTGTATTGCCGATCTTGAGAGGGGTCTTGCAGATAGACGGATAGCATCTTGCAAAGATCGTCGAAGGAGTATGCATTCCGCGATGCCTGTGTTTTCAAAATCCGCTGAATATGTGTAAACGTCTCTAAGTATGAGATTGGCTTATTAGTGTTTCTATAGCGGCCAAACCCAATGTTCATTGCTGGCTTGTCAAAAATCGCAGCCTCAATCATTAACGTCGAGTACTCGGTAAGAAGGACATCAGACTGCCTCAACATACTTGCGTGCCGTTTTAGATCTTTCAAAGGCATATCTAGTCCACCATTGATCTGAGGCATTTGGGGCAAATCCAGATAGAGGCTCCCTGGATACCGCTGACGCAACTCCCTATATGTGCTCCTTATTTGATTGAGCTTCTCCCTCGCTGCTGAATACAAATAGCTAGGGTGTAAACGAGCTACCAGTTGTAGATGACCCAAAATTCGACCGGTTTCGATAGCCGCAATAAGTTTCGTTGTGACATCTGGCGTGCCCGGGAAAATCTTATAGCTCGATGTCCCATAATAGATGATTGGCCTATCTTCAGAACATCCGATCTCTAAAAAAGGATTTTCCCTTTTCTCCTCTTCAGAATCTGACTTGCGGAAAAAACTATCCCAATGTGCGATCCCTCCCACGAAAATATTACTTTTATCGATATCGTGAAAAATCTCAACCTCTTTAGCCATAATTGAATTCCACGTTACAACTTTGTCGGGCAATGCTCCTCGATAATCTTTAGTTGACGTGTTGTCCCAACTATGAATAACCGACGCGGTACAAATATTCTTCCTTCTCGCCGCCCGCATTAATAGCGGGTCTATCATGTATCCCAAAGATGATGTGACCACCACCTCGGGCTTATATTTATCAAGGTAAGCATCGTACTGTTTGCCGGGGCAAGATTAGTGATTCTACTTTTAGGATGAGATACCGAATCGTGCGAAATCGCCGCGCAACAGACGCAACTAAAATAACCGCCTCCAGAGTCAGTCGATAACGCAATCGCTCACCTTGAAATTCTTTGCGATATAAGAAAACCCGCGAGGCATCCGTAGAATTGAAGAACCCGCCCTGATTTCCTGAGATACATTTTCTCAGAATCACAAATAGTCGTGCGACCAGCGATCCTTTCAATATGCTTAGGCTTTGCTCATACAGAACTGGTTCAATTAGAACATTGGAACTCGCTAAATGCTTCTTGTAGTACTCAACATCGCAATCCTTTACAAGCACTATCAAAGTGTCGAAGTTGTCTTGTAAAACCTTAAAGATGTCGGTGTAGATTAAATATCTAATAGAAAAATCCCTATAAGATGATATAAGGATCGTTCTCTTTGACTCATTCACTCGGTTGATCTTCCTTTCCCCAGGCACGGCATCTTCCTTGTCAGTTCGCGATCAATGAGGCTGATGGCTTTCGACCTAATCAAAATCCCAAACATATTGAGCCAAACGCTGAACATCCCGGCTCCGACTCTCTGGGTGATCAGTAGTATTGAGTCCGCGGTACGCTCCCTCCCTTTCCAATAGGCCAGAATAGAAGTTTATCGGAATACCGACATCCATAATGGACATGACATATGCATATAGCGCCATCTCATCATGTTCGCTGTGTCGCAGCAGATCATTAATCTCTTCTGAGAGCAAACTGAGATCTGGAACATGGCGCACCATTGTTGGAGGAAGGATATTAAACGGTGCATTGCCCATTGTTATGACAGGCTTTTGTCTGAGAATCGCTTCAAATCCTATTGACCCGGAAATTACTGCCACCAGTTTCGCTTTTTCAATTATTTTTTTTGCATCCATCTCCGGACTGACCATCACAACATTAGGTATTGCAAGTAAGGCTTTATAGTAGCTTTTTGCGCGATAGCCGATCGCCACGGGGTGTTCTTTAAACACCAATTTCATACCTACTGGTAAGCTTCTGGCAAGATTACGTATGACCTCAATCTGATTCAGGCAGTGCCTGCCATAAACAAGCATTGTTACTTCGGGTTCTTTGTGAAGAGGATAAAACGCAAACGATTCTTCACTTAGAGCAGCCCAATCAGTTGATAACGAAAATATTTCTCTTAATCGTTTGGGCTTGAGTACCTTTTCTAGCCATAACCAATAGATTCCAGGGCGGTAATAGTTGTCGTTGTCTGGGGGGCCTGTGCAATTTACGATGTCTTGAGCAAGAGCTTTACCGACGGTATGCACAATACCTTGCAGGCGGGCAGTTAGGGAGAACCTTGACTTGATCTTCTCCGCCACACTACTCGCTGGTATTACACCCTCATACATTGCGGAAGCCCGTCTACACTGAGCTATGTATTGGGCAGCTTCTTCATGGTTTTGCCTATATGTGTCTGACGGCTCTAGCAAGTCGTCATAAGTTTTCGAATATACGGCTCTTACCTTTGTAGACGGTTCATTTACAGTATCTCCCGCGACAAAATAATTCGACACACGTGTTGGGCGAAGGTTGACAAACCGAATTTCCCGTCTTTTCGCAATCAAAAAAGCAAGATAATCAGCAAGCGTTACACAGATGAAGCCCACCACTACTTGTGGCGCTATTTGATCAAACACGTGCACTAACTCACGCGCTGTTTTTTCAAGTACGGCTAGCATTTCAGCGTGCGAATACTGGGTGTTGTAGTCTTGAACCAAGGCCGCTTTCTTGCCTAGGACGATCCTCCGGTCAGCGATTAGCGCGTTCCATAAAACCGGGTCTGCGAACTCTCTTTCAAAGCCAGCAAGATAAGCTAGATCTGGTTGCCGGTTCAACCCATCGTGATTTATCTCCCACTCTTTTAGTAGCGTGAGCCCTTGGAACGCGTCTTCGCCTCGGGATTCTTGTACATGATCGTAATGTC
>CAYZLS010000303.1:0-3109 GCA_964479355.1 uncultured Wenzhouxiangellaceae bacterium
CTAACATTGAAAACCGGGACATCACCAAAGGTCAGAAGGCGATGGCTTACGCTTGTATATATCCCGAAACAACCAAGGTAAAACGTAAAAGTCCTGGTTCTGTAGGCTGTACAGAACTAAATGCAAGCATGGTTTCTCACGACAGAACGATCCTCGCTCACTTGCCTTGCTGTGTTTCTGACTGGGCGGCACATTACAACCATGAGCGGTATCACGAATCATTGGAAAACGTGACGCCAGCTGACGTGTATCAATGCGCCTCGGCTGGTGAGGTATAACACACATCAAATGTTTTAATAAAAAAAGCTCATTGATTAATGCCAGTTGAACCCCCCTTTAATTACCCCTTTATTAGACCAATAGTTTCGCGCCGATTGATTACACAGGCCATTACGATTAAAATAGTGCAGCTTGCAGCTTGAACACCTATCCCCTTCGAAATCAAGAAATGAAATCCATGGGCAATGCATTCAGTGATCATCTGCTTACGATATTGATCCCGAACTATAACTATGGGAAATACATCGGAGAGGCAATTGATAGCGTGCTGGCCCAGGATTATCCGGCCGTTGAACTCATCATCGTTGATGATGGCTCCTGGGATGACTCAGTTGCTAACGTGCGGGACAAACTGGCCGGGGGTAACCACCTGCACGGCAGCGAACTCATCACGCTCGAACAAAACCGGGGCAAACTGGGTGCCATCAATGCTGCCTTAGACCGCATCAATGGCGATTATGTCATCACGCTGGATGCAGATGACTGGCTGAGTCCAAATTATGCCAGTCGCTGTATCACTGAATTACGACAACGGCGTTTGCGGGACTCTGGGCTGGGTTTTGTTTACACCGACTGCAAGTTGGTCGATCAATCGGGGAACTTGATTGGGCGCGGTCGCTCAACCTCATTTGAGCGTGATCTCGTTAAACAGCAAAGCTATCTCCCTGAACCCGCAGTGATGCTCACCTGCGCGTTTAAAGAAGCTGCTCCTTTTGATGAAAGTATTCGGGTTGCGACCAAACACCATAAATGGTGCCGCGTGGTTGACAATGGCTGGACCGGCTTTCATATCGCTGAGCCATTGTTCAATTACCGTATGCATACCAGCAATCTTTCCGGTATCGGGCAGCGCATTATAGCCGAGTCTGATTTGGACGAATATGGCGAGCGTATCCTGTCCGGCTACTGGGGTCTGGCCAAAGGCTGAACCGCGCACACTTTATGACTCAAAACCCCCTCAAGGCCTACGGCGGCTGGATTTCTTCTGTTGATAATCACTGGCCGGCACTGGCACTCGATTGATACCGTAGCTGTCATGATGCCCGGCTCTGTTACGCCGGTGGCCAGAATTGTTCTGGCCCGAGTCAGTGAATGGGGTGAAGGTAAATACACTGTTACCGGCAGCACGCAGCGTCAGGCGCTACCCTGGGCTGCCCTGCACAATGCCACTGCTGGTCATGCGCTGGATTTCGATGATAATTTTGATCCCGCCAAGTCACATGTCTCCACGGTGCTTTGGCCAACGATCCTGGCGGTTGCAGAAAAGCTGGACAGTTCGCCACAAGACTGTCTGGATGCTTATCTTGTCGGCCTGCAAATTCAGGGCCGAATTGGCCAGGGACTGAACCCACCCCATCGTAAACGCGGCTGGCATGCAACGGCCACGATGGGTGCGATGGGCGCTGCTGCAGCTACCGCCAGATTGCTTCGCCTTGATGCGACCCAGGCCGCGATGGCATTGTCGTTGGCAACCAGTACTGCCAGTGGTTTTATGTCACAGTTCGGCACTATGGCAAAACCCCTGCATGCGGGTAACGCTGCCAAAGGCGGTATTATGTCAGCCCACTTTGCGCAGGATGGAATGAGCGCCGGCTGGCATACACTGGACGGCCCGATTGGCATGAATACCTTGATGGTCGGCCCTGATCGTGAAGCATTGCGAGCTGCCATCGGTGAACCGGAACATGGCCAGACCCTGACTTTTGAAACCGAATCCATTAGTGAGCCCCTGTTGATTATCGAGCACAAGTTCCGGGTAAAGCGGTTCCCCACCTGTGGCAGCGCACACCGTTCAATCGATGCCGTGCTTGCCCTGCGCGAGCAATATGGCCTCAGGGCTGGCGACATCGAACGGATCGATGTTTATGCTCCGGCCATGCACCTTAAGAACCTCATGTACCAGCGTCCCGAGAACGGCTTACAGGGCAAGTTTTCAGTCGAGTATCCGCTCGCCTGCGCGATCATACAAGGCGAGTGCACGCTTGCCGATTTCACTGACAAGGCCGTTGCCCGCGAGGGACACCGCAGTTTGCTTGAGCGTATCCATCGTCACCCGATAGACCGGCCGGAAACAGA
Organism: uncultured Wenzhouxiangellaceae bacterium; assembly: GCA_964479355.1. Classification (GTDB taxonomy): domain Bacteria; phylum Pseudomonadota; class Gammaproteobacteria; order Xanthomonadales; family SZUA-36; genus SZUA-36. Next base: position 2,356 of record CAYZLS010000303.1, read on the forward strand.
GCTGGATACAATCGTGAAGATCTCGTTCAAAGATGGGCAGGTCGTTGAGAAATCTGTATTTATGGCATTGGGTAGCAAAACCGCACCTTTTCCAACCTCACAATACTGGCTTAAGTTTGAGCAGTGCACAGCCGGGCTGATGACACCGCCTGACCAGCACCGCCTGAAGCAGGCGCTGGAAGATTTCACTTCGTTATCCAGGGCCAGTGAGATGACCCAATGCATGGGAGTGGATCTGGGCCCTGTCGGCCCCTCAGGACCGGCATGAGCACTAGTATAGAGACCAGCCCGTCGTCCTTAACCGCCCTGGTGATGGCTGCCAGCCGCCTGGATGTTGATGACCCCGTTGCCAGACTGCAAGACAAGACCCACAAATGCCTGGTAAGTATCGACGGGATTGCAATGATTGAGCGGGTGATTCAGGTCTTGATTGATAGCGAGTGTTTTGGACGGATTCTGGTCTCGATTGAAAATGAAATTGTGCTGCAAGGCTTGAACTCAACCCGGCGCTGGCTCGCTGACAGTGTGATTGAGGTGGTGCCAAGCTCCGGCAACCTGGCTGATAGTGTGATCAGCATAGACAATATGCCCAATCAGCCCTTGCCCCTGATCATTACTACCGCAGACAATGCACTGCACACTCCGGAACTAATTCGTGATTTCGTGGCGGCGTTTACCCAGAGAGAAGCTGATGTTGTTGTGGCTGTTACCCGGGAAAGTACGGTTCTGACCCAATTCCCTGATGGGGAATTCG
>CAYZLS010000304.1:0-3089 GCA_964479355.1 uncultured Wenzhouxiangellaceae bacterium
CTTCGGGCCGAGCACCATCAGCGAGTACCGCAGCGACCGCCTCGGCCTGAACGGCCGTGATTGTTCCGTCGTCCACGAGCGACTGAAGCCTCTTAACAATCCTGGTCACTACGTTTTTCACCGTCTCGTCCGTCGACTCATTGGTCTGTGCCAGGGCGATGCCCGACATTGCGAGAGTTGCTACGACCAGGACGGTGATCCCAATCTTGAGCGTTTGCTTCATCATGACCTCCTTGTGTTGGGTATGTTCCATCCGCTCGAGATCAGGTTCTGATACTCACGTATGAAAAATGTTAAGCATTCCTACGAAGAAGTGGAAGACTTCATGAGAATCCGATAAGGCATCAGAGTCGCTAGTCCCCAGTCTTCAGTAACTAGATCGACTCTGGCTGGTGGCCGGGGACCGGAGACTTTCCTCTCAGCAAAGTGCCTTGCACCGCGCCTACGCTTCCACTGTGATCCTGAGCGATATCTCCATTCGGGCGGCATTCGAGTTGGGACGAATCCAGATCGACCCGTTCGATCCGAAGATGGTCCAGCCGAGCAGCATCGACGTCCGAGTCGATCGGTATTTTCTCGTGTTCGAGAACCACCGGTATCCGCTCATCGACCCCAAACAGGCACAGCCGGATCTCACTACCCAGGTCGAGACAGATGTTGACCAACCGTTCATCCTTCACCCTGGCGAATTCGTCCTTGGATCTACTCTGGAGGTCGTTGGGTTGGGCGACGACATAGTTGCCCGGCTGGAAGGAAAGTCCTCACTCGGGCGACTCGGCCTTCTCATACATTCGACGGCCGGTTTCGTCGATCCCGGCTTTGAGGGGCACCTCACCCTCGAGTTGTCGAATGTGGCAAACCTGCCGATAGCCATCTACCCCGGCATGAAGATCGGACAACTCTCGTTCTACGAACTGAGTACTGCAGCCGAGAGCCCATACGGGTCGTCAGGAACCGGATCGAAATATCACGGACAGCGTGGGCCCACCGCCAGCCGGATTCATGAGGATTTTGAGTAAATGAAGTCGCCAGTTGCTAGTCAGATTGGGGACTGAAACTCGATTAGGGTTTACGACGATTAGCAGGGAACACCTTCGTCACCTCGGACGTCCTCAGGTCTGGAACTGGGGACTGACTTTCTGCAAGTTCTAGCTTGCTAATAGTTTTCCCTCCCCTTCCGAAAGCCACATCTGGAGCTCAGACGGGTCGGGCAGGTGGGGCATGCCGTCCTGGACGAAGTACGCGGTATCCACGAGGCATCATCCCGGGAGCATACCGATGGTTTCTGAGAAAGCATGCAGCGAACTGTAAGTGCAAGACGTATCCTTGCCACGTGCAACCCCACGTTGTCTCAGTGCAGCCTGAGGCGGAAGCCCGGCGCCATCCGCTCCTGTTCGTCCACGGTGCCTGGCACGGAGCCTGGTGTTGGGACCACTTCCAGAGCTGGTTTGCTGAGCGCGGCTGGGTGTCGCATGCCCTCGACTTGCGAGGTCACGGCGCCAGCCCGAACGACCGCTCTCTTCGACTCACGAGAATCAAGCATTACGTGGAAGACGTCGCCAAAGTGGTCGACTCTCTCGACGAGCCACCGATCGTCATCGCCCACTCGATGGGAGGATTGGTCGTTCAGCGTTTCCTCGAGAACCACGAGCTCCCCGGCGCCGTACTTCTCGCTCCCGTGCCAATCGGTGGTGCACTGCGAGCAACGCTGCGCACCATGCGCCGACATCCGATCAAATTCCTTAAGGCAAACCTGCTGTGGAACCTGGAGCCGCTCATAGAGAAACGCGAGGTGGCCGCCGATCTCTTCCTCGCGGATGACGCAACGCTCAAACAGGTCGATTGGATGTGGGAACGGCTCCAAGCCGAGTCCTATCTGGCGTATCTGGACATGCTCTTCTTCGTACGACCCCGACCACAACTCGTCCATTCATCGGTGGCAGTCATAACCGGGTCTGAGGACCGCATCTTCGCCGCAAGGGAGTTGCGAAAGACGGCCAGCTCGTACGGCGTGGAACTGCAGGTAGTAGATAGTGCCGCTCACGATCTGATGCTGGGTCCATTGTGGGAGGAGGCGGCGGAGGCAGCCTGCGACGCGATCGAGGGGCTCTGAGGAAGGAGTCAGGGATTAGGGATTAGGTAGAAGAACTTCTTCTTGATCCCTTGCCACCTAACCTCTTCTTCTCTATCGCAGTGCCGGGATCGCACTGGCCCCGTACGCATCCAGGGTCTGCTCTTGCTGATCGTGCATCAGATAGATCGAGAACTGGTCTACTCCGATGTCGCGCAACTCCTCCATCCGGGAAATGTGCAGTTCGATCGGGCCCAGGATACAGAAGCGATCGATGATCTCATCGGGGACATAATCGGTCGATGGGTTGCCCGCTTTTCCGTGATGGTCGTAGTTGTACTCCTCACGGTTCTTGATGTACTCGGACAAAGCGGCCGGAACCATCGAGGTATCCTCGCCGTAGTGCTCGACCAGGTCGGCCACGTGATTGCCTACCATCCCGCCAAACCAGCGGACCTGGTCGCGCTGATGAGCTATGTCATTGCCGACATAGGCGGGGGCGGCGACGCAAACTTTGACATCGTTGGGACTGCGACCGGCCTCCACGGCGGTATTCTTGACGAATTTGCACGCCCACTCGACCAGATATGGGTCGGCTAGTTGGAGAATGAAACCATCGCACTTCTGCCCGATGAGCGCCAGGGACCGCGGTCCGTAGCCGGCACCCCATATCGGGAGATCCCACCGCTCCTCGATCCACGGGATAGAGAGGGCCTGGCCGTTGAGGTCGATTTCATCTCCACGCACCAACGCCTTGATGGCGTCCATCGCAGCCTCCATCGTGGCCAGTGTCATCGGTTTCAAACCGATGTAGCGAAGGGCAGAATCACCCCGGTCCATGCCGCAAACGGTTCGGCCACCCGACATCTCGTTCAGGGTGGCAAACAGAGAGGCAATGACGGTCCAGTCCCGGGTCCCCGGGTTGGTGACCATTGGCCCGACGATCATTTCCTCAGTCTCGGCCAGCATCCTTGAGAGGATCACGAACGGTTCCTGCCAGAGGACGTGGGAATCGAAC
>CAYZLS010000305.1:0-2365 GCA_964479355.1 uncultured Wenzhouxiangellaceae bacterium
TCACGAGCGGGACCATCAGTCCGACGAAGAGGCCGGCTGACACGAGTACGACAAGAAACATGAAGCCGGTCGCCAGACCGCGACGCCAACCCTTTGAGTGGAGAAAATTGACGGCCGGTTCGAGTGCGATGGAGAGAAACAGGCTGATCAACAGAATAACGAGGAGGCTACGGAGCCGCTCGGTCACGTTGAGCACAGCCCACAGGCCGATGATCGTGCCGACGACAACCGCTATGAGACGGTAGATCCAGGGCGGCATCCCATCGCGCGATGAACCGGAATCTGAGGTCACGCGTTGAGGCTACTCAAACATCACACCGGACGTCGCAAGTAATATTAACCGGGACCACCGACAAGGCCAGGAGTCAGACATCGGACATCGATTGAGACCTTAGCTAACCCGCCAACCCCTCCACCACCTCGACACGCTCCATCCGGTCGAACACCTCTGGGTCCAGGCGCACCTTCATAGCACGGGTGCCACCACCAACGATGACTCGATCGCGACCCGTCACCGCGGCATCGACAAAGATTGGTAGTGACTCGGTCAGGCCAAAGGGAGTTACCCCACCGATCTCCATCCCGGTGACAGCGACGGTTGTGTCGCCAGGGGCAAAGGACAGCTTCCTGGCGCCGAGCAGTGCCCGAACCTTGTGGTTGACATCGAGACGGGTGGTAGCGAGGACCAGACACAGGCAATACAGACCCTCTGTCCGTTTCGACGCGATAAGGATCGCATTCGCCGATTCCTCGAGAGTAAATCCGTAGTGCTTACAGAACGCAGCCGTATCGGCAAAGACCGGATCGATCGATATCACCTCGAAGTCGGCATCAAGCAACTCGAGGTGATCGGCAACGCGCTGCTCAAGAGGGTGAAGCGGCATTGGGTGACCTTAAATCGAAGAAGAGTCACCAGTCCCCAGTCCGGATTGGAAACCGCAAGACACGAGCGCCGCAATCGGGGCTTGACGGGCCGGGATCCGGACAAGAGGGATGGTTCGCTTGAGCGCTGCTAACTGGTGAATGGTGACTGGTGACTTCCGAAGGAGACGTAGTCTCCTTCGTTGATGCTCCCTTTCCTTCCTCGCGGCAAACTCAAAACCCGCATCCGCCGGCTGCTGTGGGGGTCAATATTGTTCGGGTTGGGTCTGGCGCTCATGGTGGCTGCCGACCTCGGACTCGGACCGTGGGTAGTTCTCCACCAGGGTGTGTCTTTTCACACGCCAATTCCGATCGGGACTGTTGGGATCATCACCGGGTTCATTGTGATGGTCCTCTGGATCCCCCTTCGAGAACGTATCGGATTCGGGTCCGTTCTCAGTGTGGTTCTGATTGGGGCGGTAATCGACCTGACGCTCATCTGGCTCTCGACACCGAGTCCACTGGCACTCCGCTGGGTGTACATGGTAGGTGGCGTCGTTATGGTCGGTATCGGAACCGGCTATTACATCGGTGCTGGACTTGGACCCGGCCCGCGCGATGGATTGATGATCGGAATCGCCCGGCGCGGCTGGCCAATCGGCCTAGTGCGAACAAGCATTGAACTCACGGCCTTGTTCGGAGGTTGGCTCCTCGGAGGCACCGTCGGGGCAGGCACCATTTTCTTCGCTTTCGGTATCGGACCACTGGTACACGCGTTCCTGCCACGGTTAACCGTGGAGTAGTTATCAGTCACCAGTTAGAAATGCGTTGTCATCGGGCATTGGGTTTCGGACAGACTCTGACCGAAGACTGGAGACTCGACAGCACCTGCGACTCAAGACCGGTAGGCGCGTCGATTCAAGCCTCCAACCCGGCGCCTGGAGCTGAAACTCCCTACTCTTGAACCATAATCATCACCTCACACGATCCCCATCCACGTCAGAATGCCGACATCCTCGACACGACGATGGAATATGTCGACACCGGTGGCGACGGCGACTCGATCGTCCTTCTCCACGGCAACCCAACCTCTTCGTATCTTTGGCGCAACGTCATCCCGCATCTCACCGGGTCCGGACGCTGCCTCGCCCCGGACCTGGTGGGTATGGGTCGCTCCGGACCTTCGGCAACAGGCTCTTACCGCTTCGTCGACCATCGCCGCTACCTCGATGCCTGGTTCGACGCCGTCGGAGCAGATTCGAATGTCACCCTGGTGGTCCACGATTGGGGGTCGGGTCTTGGATTTGATTGGGCCCATCGTCATCCCGATCGAGTCAAGGGGATCGCCTACATGGAGGCAATCGTGATGCCGGTGACCTGGGACGACTTGCCGCCAGCGGCCCGCCAAGTATTCGAGGGATTCAGGTCGAGCGCGGGCGAGGTAATGGTGCTCAACAAGAACATCTTCGTAGAGCGGGTGCTTCCCGGTTCGATCTTACGCGAC
>CAYZLS010000305.1:2375-3083 GCA_964479355.1 uncultured Wenzhouxiangellaceae bacterium
GTACACAAACTCGTTGCCGGATACTCCGAGTGGCTGCGGGAGACCGAACTCCCCAAGCTGTTCATCAACGCCGACCCGGGAGCGATTCTCACGGGCCGCCAGCGCGACTTCTGTCGGTCCTTTCCGAACCAGCAGGAGATTACGGTGAGCGCAATCCACTTCGTCCAGGAGGACGCCCCGGACGAGATCGGCTTCGCCATCGCCTCATGGCTCGCCAAGATGTGACAGGAATGGGACTACCAACGGGTATTTCGAACAGCGTTGTCGTTATATCCTCAAGGTCATGAACAATTACCGAGCGCCTACCACAGACATGCGCTTCACTCTGGAACACGTCGTCTGCCTCGAAACCTTGACCGCGCTGGATCAATTCCAACACATTGACCAAGACCTACTCAGCGGAATTCTCGACGAAGCAGGCCGATTTGTGGCCGACGTGATAGCGCCCCTTGCCAGGGTGGGCGACACGGTCGGTAGCGCCCACAACTCCGATGGCACAGTGACTACGCCGCCCGGATATAAAGAGGCATGCCGTCAGTTTGTCGAAGCCGGATGGCCGGCCTCGGCTTTTCCCGAGGCGATCGGTGGAGGCGGGCTTCCCTGGACCATCGGATCGGCAATCCAGGAGATGGCAGTTTCGGCTGACATGGCCTTCTCGCTGCGCACGATACTCACCTACGGAACCGTCGACATGATCCATCAACACGG
>CAYZLS010000306.1:0-3073 GCA_964479355.1 uncultured Wenzhouxiangellaceae bacterium
CGTCCTAAGCTTAATCCACGGCGTTGAGGACGGTAGATCACTACATTATGTCTAGAATTGGTAGCCACCGAACTGCTCACGCAGTGTCATCTTTTGAATTTTGCCTGTGGCAGTATGGGGAATTTCATCCACAAACTCAACCGCTTCGGGCATCCACCAGTTGGCGATTTTTCCATCCAGGTAGGCCAGTACATCTTCGGCACTGATATCTGAATCGGGTTTGCGCACTACAATCAGTAATGGCCTTTCGCTCCACCTGGGGTGGGCAATTCCGATGACTGCCGCTTCAGCAACACCGCTGCAGCCCACGGCAGTGTTTTCAATTTCAATTGATGAAATCCACTCACCGCCCGATTTGATGACGTCTTTATCGCGGTCAGTGATCTGCATATAGCCCTGAGCATCGATGTTGGCGATGTCGCCGGTATCAAACCAGTTGTCCTTGCCCAGTATAATTGCATCGTGATTGTAATATGCACTGGAGACACAGGGTCCACGAACCAGCAGATGCCCGGATGTCACGCCGTCGCGTGGTAAGTCATTACCCTCGTCATCGACAATTTTCATTTCGACCAGGTAAGGCGTGCGACCCTGTTTGAGTTTGAGCGTAATTTTCTCTTCGGGTTGTAATGCCATACTCGTAAATTTCAGCTTGCCGGTGGTGCCAATGGGTGACATTTCGGTCATTCCCCAGGCGTGCATGACCTCCACGTCATAATCATTTTCCAGTGTCTCAATCATCATACGTGGGCAGGCGGCACCACCGATGACGACGCGGGTCAGGTAAGGCAACTGCAAGCTGTTTTCCTTGAGGTATTCCAGCAACCCCAGCCATACGGTTGGTACGGCAGCCGACATTGATACTTTTTCGCTATGCAATAACTCATAAATGCTTTTACCGTCCATACCGGCCCCCGGCATGACCAGACAGGCTCCAGCGGCAGGGGCAGCAAAGGCCAAACACCAGGCATTGGCATGGAACATGGGCACGATGGGCAACACGATATCATTGGACGTCAGGCCAAAGACGTTGGGCTGGTTACTCAACAGGCTATGCAAGACATTAGAGCGGTGGGAGTACAACACCCCCTTTGGGTTGCCGGTGGTGCCGGAGGTGTAACACAGGCCAGCAGCTGTGTTTTCGTCAAAGCTGGCCCAGAGAAAATCGGTATCAGCCTGTGCCAGCCAGGACTCATAGGCGATAGCGTTGGGCAGGCTGGTTTCTGGCAGGTGTGCCTCATCGGTCAGGATGATGTATTTTTTGATGCTGGGCAGTTGAGCTGCAATGGCCTCCATAACCGGCACAAATGTCAGATCAACAAATAGAATCCGGTCTTCGGCATGGTTGAAAATATAGACCAGTTGTTCAGCAAATAGCCTGGGGTTAACCGTATGGCAGATTGCCCCGATACCCATTATGCCGTACCAGACCTCCATGTGGCGATCCGTGTTCCAGGCTATGGTCGCAATCCGGTCGCCGAGCGTTACACCCTCGTTGTGAAGCGCCTTGGCGACACGCAAAGCACGTTGGCGAAGTTCGCTTATGGTGTACCGATTGATTGGGCCTTCGATGGAACGAGTTACCAATTCACGTTCACCGTGGTTTATGGCAGCGTGGTCAATGATGGTGTGCACCAGTAAAGGGTAATCCTGCATTAGACCCAGCATGTTTTTCTCCTCATGAAGCTCTGGCCAGTTTTCATAGATTCAAGACAGCAATGCATTGACGGCAGATATGAGCATTAAAATCAAAACCACAGTGCCGAACAAAAACACCCGGGACCGCGCTGGAATTGATTGCGGAGATTATTGGATACTTTTAACACGCTCTCCGGCCAGGCATCATTGTCGAGGGCGGCTTTGGTCATATCCACACCACCGGACTTCATGGCCCTGGATTTTTCCACGCCAAGTCGCATCAAGACAAAGAAAATGAGTGCGATCTGGGTTAAGAGTAGCCAGAAAATCAAGTTAGAATTCATTGGGTACTCCTGTAGGAATCGTGAAGAGGGTATAGGATCGACAAGCTCGTTAGTCCTGCTTAATCGTAGCAGAATATCGGTACGGATTAAGCACTAACGTACCGGTGTATAGCCATCACCCAGGCCATTTTTTGAATACACCATCTGCCAAAGCTGGTTACGTCTGGCGCGCGCTGATCCGGCTGCAGACAGCAACCAGTAGCGCCACATTCGATAAAAGCGGTTGCCGTAGCCGAGCTCCTCGAGTTGCTCACGGGCTGCATCGATATTGGCCATCCACGCCATCAGGGTCGGGTCGTAGTCGATACCGAAATTGTGCCAGTCTTCCATGATGAAAATACTCTGTGAAGCGGCATCGATTTGCTTTTGTAAGGGTAAATAACCACCGGGGAAAATGTACTTGATGGTCCAGGGGTCGGCCTGCAAATCCGGCGTGTTGGTGCCAATAGTGTGTAACAGGAACAGACCCTCATCCTCCAGGCAACGCGCCACAGTCTGCATAAAGATCCGGTAGTTCTTCGGGCCCACATGTTCGAACATCCCCAGCGACACGGCCCGGTCAAAGCGGCCTTCAACATCCCGGTAATCCTGGTAGCGCAGATCTACATCGAGATCTGCGCATTGTTTCCGGCCATAGTCGATTTGCTCCTGAGATACCGTCACACCGACAACTTTCACTCCATAACGCTCTGCAGCAAAGCGGGCAAAGCTACCCCAGCCACAGCCGATGTCCAACACCCGCATACCGGCCTCCAGGCCCATCTTGCGACACACCAGATCCAGCTTTGCTTCCTGTGCAGCAGCCAGATTGTCAGCCGTTTGCCAGTAGCCACAGGTGTAGGTCATACGCGGATCCAGCATGCGCTGATAAAGTTCATTGCCGATGTCGTAGTGATGTTTGCCAATGTCAAAGGCCCGGCGCCGGCTCTGTAAATTAACCAGCTTGGACCAGAGCACCGGCCAGAGGAGGCTCAGTACCGAAATTTTGTTTTCCAGACCAGCGCGTAACACCCTGTGAATGAAAGCGTCAATCTGCTCGCATTCCCATAGGCCATCCACATAGGTTTCACCTAGGGCAATGGAACCCTGCC
>CAYZLS010000307.1:0-3060 GCA_964479355.1 uncultured Wenzhouxiangellaceae bacterium
TCGAGACCAGGGCATGCAACAAATCATGGGCCCGTTCAACCTTGGCATTAACCAGGAAATCGGCATTCTGGTCGATGGCTTTGAGTCCCCTCCGTTTGTCATGATGGGCCATGCACGACCTTATTATGGGGCTGCTATTGAGCGTTGCGGCTACCGACCTGCGCAGGATTTGGTTGCCTATGAATTGAACACCGGTACACTCACTATCCCTAGGGTGATGCAGGCATTACTCAAAAGAAGCGCCAAGCGGGTTAATGTCCGCTGCCTGAAGCGGAAAGACAAACAAGCCGAATTAGAACTCTTACGGGATATTTTTAACGATGCCTGGGAAGACAACTGGAATTTTGTGCCATTTACACGTGAAGAATTCAGGGCAGTCGGCAAGGAATTGTTCATGCTGCTACCTGAGGATTTCATTCAAATTGCCGAGATTGACGGCCAGGCCGTCGCTTTTAATGTCCTGATCCCCAATGTGAATGAGGCCATCGTAGATTTGAATGGCCGCCTGCTCCCATTTGGCTGGGCCAAATTGCTGTGGCGCATGAAAGTAAAGTTTCCCAAAACAGCCAGAGTAGCTTTGATGGGCGTCAGGCAAAAATACCAAAATACTCGCTTCGGACCGGCTTTAGCCTACATGGTCATCAAAGCAGCAATAGACGCCGGTACAGCCCGGGGCCTCGAGCGTGCGGAAATGTCCTGGATACTGGAGCACAACCACGCAGTCAGAAATATAATTGAAAGCATCGGTGGTGAAGTTACCAAGCGATACCGCATGTATGAAAAAGACCTCTAGCCATTAGCCCGTAGTCTGAATGTCTGAAAAAACTCAAGATTTCTTTCGATCATACTCGCAGGAGACCGGCCAGCAGAACGTAGTGCCCTCTGCCAGGCCTTTAATGTACCAGCGAGCGTGCTGGTGCCGGTCGCCGGGAAATCATCCCTGTCTCGAGAGCTGGAGACTATCAGTGACAGCGAACATGCAGATGGAGCCATTATTTGCGGCCCGGCGCTCGAAGTTCTTCAAAATAGTGAAGTGCTGACAAACCTGCTGCGCCATTCGGAGCATGAATGGCTGCGACCGGCCATGGGGGCCACCGCCAGTGCGTTGCTGGCACTGGACAAGCTGAAGCACTATCTGGCTTTGCTAGCCACCGGTGACCATGCCCTGTTAACAGCCAGGATCGTTGATGATTTCTGTGTTCGTGCGCTGGCATGTTCCCGCAACTCAGGCTGCGATATTGTCCTGGGTCTGGTGCCATATTTGCTGGTCAAGGCGGCCTAACCGAAATCCAGACGCACTGTGTTGAAATTTTCCAATGGATATTTTTGTGGCAATAATCTGTTTGCCGTGCTTGACCCAAATGGCCGCAAGGGTCTTTCTTTCTGGCGACAGGCAGAGGCCGACCGTAAGTATCCCTGGCGAATTGCCCGGCGCTTCGGTGCGCTTACATTGTTGCGTTACCTGTGCAGGCGATTAACCCTGGAAGACGCATTGCAGTCATTTTCCGAGGCGTCCGGCTGTAAAATTGGATTCATTCAACTGGATTTTGCCAGGGCTGCCGTTGATGTGGATTCAGTTGAAGACCAGCTATTAGTCGAAAAAATCCTGTCCGCACAAAACCTGTATGCAGGTTGATTCGGTAGCAGTAATAACGAAGCGTGCGTGGCCTGAATAAATGTCGCGTCAGCTCAATTTTTGGCTGGAACTTCTATCCTTACACCCCTGCCACCACTGGCCCGGTAACGGTCAGTATCGATGTCATACTCTATGATATCGCTGTATATCACTTCATCACCTAATTTCAGCACGGCGCCACCGGACAATCTCAACATGTTGGCAGACCGCAGATAATCTACCACCGGCGCAACGGCATCAATGCCCTCAGCCTCACCCACTGCAGACCGGTCGATCCGAAAATGTGCCGGGGCACCTTCCAGATGAACCTTATCCGGTCGATCCGGCCGGCCATAAACCGTTGCCAGGGCCGAAGTCAGTTGCCAGGTGTTGCTTTGCATAAAAAAACGCCCCTTGAAATGCAAGATATCGAGCTGTTCATCTTCGCGCGCCTCATCCGCGCTGATAGTGATGGTATCGAACGCACGCCCACCCAAAGGTGATGCCTCGCAAGGGGCTAGTAACATGGCAAACAGAACTGAACTGTATAATGCGCCTACAGATTTTGCTATCAAGCCCACTCCCTCGCTCTTATAATTGAAGTTAATTCGCACGCCAACTGTAATCCCTAATGCACATTTAACAAAGCAAACATTGAATTAATCGTAAAATACCTCGGTCAGAAACCTGTCATCAAACCCGTATATTCCTCAAGGAGTTGCTATTAAGGTACCAAATAAAATTGTAATGGCCCGGTTTGTTTGAATGATTATCGACCGCTACCTTAGCCGGGAAATAACCCAACCTTTTTGGGCCGTGTTATTTGTATTGATGGTGATCTTCATCACTTTCAGCCTGAGTCGCTACCTGGTAAGTGCAGATGCAGGACTGTTAAAAGTGGGTGAAGTGCTGCAGCTGACCCTATTCAGAGCCATAATTTCACTGGATGTGTTGTTGCCACTCAGTCTTTACCTGGCGATTATGACGGGACTGGGACGCTTGTACACCGATTCCGAAATTTACGCCATGCGTGCCGCTGGCATCTCTGAGACCCGTCTGTTACGCCCAGTAATGCGACTGTCATTGGTGTTGGCCATTTTGGTTGCTTTGCTCTCTACCTGGGTAAGGCCCTGGGCCTATGTGCAATCGTATGCCGTCACAGCGACAGCAGAGGCTTCTGCTGAAACAGGCCGGATAAAAGCATCCAGTTTTTATGTTTTTGGAAAAAGCAAACGTACCATCTTTATCGAGCATATCGCCGCGAATGGCCACGATTTAAACGGCATTTTCATCCGCACCCGTAAAGGTGATGACTTGCAGGTAATTACAGCCTCTGAGGGTGTTTTCAGCCACCTTGCCAAACCCTTGTTGCACCGTTTGGAACTACGGGATGTACGTATTTTCAAAAAAGTCAGCGATGGTACAGATTTTTCGGCACACCTGAG
>CAYZLS010000308.1:0-3059 GCA_964479355.1 uncultured Wenzhouxiangellaceae bacterium
TCCTAAACAGATATCATTAAGCATAGACTGTCCCGTAAGGTCTGACATATCTACAAATGCCGGTGCGCAAAATACTCAGGAGATGATCGACAACGTGCGTTACCTGATTGTGTTTACGCCTATCGTGGCATATTTATTTGTATTGGTGCTGATGTGGAAATACCCCATCGACCGCACTCGGCAACAAGAACTGCGTAAAATTATTGATGAGCGCGCTGGTGCATGAGTACCAGCCGGGAACCCCATACTCAGGAACCCAGGCGATAACGCAATTTCACCACCAGTTGATCACCCAGCGGCTGGTTCCATGAGTCCTTGAACAGGTTTCTGAATGAATTAAGGCCTGTTTCCCTGGAATCTCCTTTTATATATACCACGAACAGATCTGATAACGGCGCGATCTGCCAGCGATACCGAAGCTGGAAATTCAGCTCCGATATACTGAAATCATCGGTTTCACCGGGCGGTTTCGGGCCAGGTATCAGGGAAGTACTGCCTTCTTCCAGCTTGTAGAAGTCATCTTCCCTTGCACGAAGTCCGACCCACTGCAACATGATCCGAAATTGCTGAGCCGCAGAGGGAAAATAATCGAAACTGAAACTGGACTCCCATTGTTTTGCATTAAACGTCGTAAAATTCCGGTCCTCCTGGTACAGTAGCCAACCATCCCGGTTCGTAACTTCCGCTTCCAGGTTCAATGTCACGTTATGCCGCGGCCGCCAAGTACATTCTGCACCGTACTCCAGGGCGCGGCCACCAGCCGCTTCGCCATCGCGCCCGATCCATACATGATAATTCAGCGGTTTTACAGGGTTCGTACGGTAACTCAGGGCGACTCTCGTCCTGTCCGCGACCTCGAACGTGCCGTTGCCAAAGCTGTTTCTGTCATCGAACTTTTTCGGAAAATGTGACATGTCGAAATTAATGCTGTGCAGATTGTTCAGGGTGACGTCCATTTTAGTACCACCGCCAAGATTCGTCCTGTAACCATCTCCGTTTTCGGCATAACGGAAAAAGCCCCTTACCCTTGAATCTCGAATCCAGTCCAGCTCTGACTGCAGCCATTCGATTGCGTAACGGATATCACTGTTGTCATTACGGACCTGGAAACCGAGGTCATTGATATCCAGCTTGTCGTCGAAAGAGGACATTTGCACGGTGTGCTTCAGCCCCTGGCGTTGTGTGTAATCGATATCGACAAACCCGCCATAACCGCTTCCTGTTTCATCCCGATCCGAATAGAGCAACTGGCCATCTACCTTCCAGGCTCCGTTGCCGCTCAAACGGTGAAAGTCTATACCGTGAACCACTGCGTCAGCGTCTGAGTTTGCAACCAGTGTCGAAATGAAGCCCAGCCCCCTGTAGGAAGCATTTTGATCATCCTCGTACAGGAAGCGGACCGCAGCAAAGTCCCTGCCTTCCTGGAAGTAAACCTGCGCATCATCCGCCAGGAACTCACTTTCATCTTCCATCGCTGCGAGTACACCATAACGAATCCTGCCGACCTGCCCGGTCACCTTGGCCGCACCGAGCAGGTCGCTGGGCCGGACCTCCTCACGCGTGGGCAACGAGACGCCTTCTGGCAATGCTGGCTCGCGGGGCCTGGCGCCAATGCGCCGGGTATTGACTACCGCAAGCTTGTTTCCGAACCGAGTTCCCGATCGGGGTGAGGTGCTGAAGATATCCTGTCCCTCAAGGAAAAACAGCCGCTTCTCCGGAAAGAATGTTTCATCAGCCGTCAGGTTGACGACCACATCATCGGCTTCAACCACGCCAAAATCAGGGTTAACGGTAGCGGTCAGCTGAAAGTTGCTTGAGGACCGCCAGAAAACATCAAAGCCGGCTTTGTAGCGCGTTTCCTTATCAACACGGTCATAGGTTAGCGACGCATACGGAAAAAGGCTCCACTGTTTACGGAGATCTACCCCTTCAAATTCAAGCGGCTGAAATACGCTGAGGAACCTGGGCTTCGAGCGCGGCAACGGCGGCCAACCCCAGCGCTCGTCCAGGTGCGCCACAACGCGTGAAAGATAAAGCCCGATGCGCCGCGTGCCATTCACTTTGGGCATAGCCATCTGCGACCAGGGAATGAAAAACTCGGCCACCCAACCCCTGTCAGTGGCCTGCGTGGCGCCGTACCAGGCGCCATCCCATTCACTGCTGAACTGGCGTTCCGGCTTGACGGTTCCATCCATCTGCACATCACCGAGCGACAGGTTCATCCAGTAGGCATAGCGGCCCTCGCCTGAGGTGTCCAGCGTAAGGGACACATTGTCCTTGTTAACACCAAATGCGTCCCTGACCGTAAACCGCTTGATGATGGATCCCGCTGGCTGCTCCATGTCAAAAGAGGCGTACAGGCCCTGCTCCGTGTAAAACATCCTGAACTCGGTTTTGTACGGCGGAACGGCCAGCGTGTCCGGTTCGACAACGCGTAATTCATCTAGTAGCGGTGGCGTCGCCCATGCAGGTTCATCGAGATTCCCGTCAATATTGATACCGGCCTGTTGGTGATCAAGGCGGCGGACTGAAATCGGATCGCCCCACAGCACATCCACATCCACTTCCAGTTTGCCAATAGATTGAAGCACTTGCCCGTCGTCTGCTGTAACTAACCCCGACACCAGCAAAGTGCAAAGGCAAACGAGGTTTGGCAGCCATTTTATTGGCGGCATGAAGTTATTTTGCATGATCTATTTGCTCGCTCAATTTTGTTTTTGTCGATTCCCGAATAAGAATACTTTGGTATAGTGTGCGTTTAAATACGTAAACCTCCCCTGTTTCCTTCATTTGATTAACTTCACTGGAACGAAAACAAGCTGCCATGATTCATCCAAAATACGCCACTTTACTGATGAGTCTCATCATTTCCCTCGGTATGAGCTTTGTCATGTCTTTTTCCATGGCCGCTATCAATATCGGCTTTGTTGAAAATTTCCAATTAATTTGGATGAAAGCTTGGGCAACTGCCTTCCCTGTTGCGTTTCCCACTGCTTCAATAATGGTTCCCCTGGCAAGAAAATTAGTGGTAAAAATCACCGGCGTCCCGTTGGGCCAAC
>CAYZLS010000309.1:0-3051 GCA_964479355.1 uncultured Wenzhouxiangellaceae bacterium
CGATACGGATCTTTTCTTCCGATGAGAACTTACGACGGGTCTTGCGGCGGATCTCTTTGACCCGCTTGGTGGTGTTTGACATGCTCATATTGAAACTCCTCTGCTTCGGTTTAAAAATAGCAGAAGTGCCTCTTAGTTAAAGCGGTTGATTGGTCCTATATGGGCTGACGCCGCACAGGTGGTGGTTTTAATTTCCAGGTCTACGGCTCCAAAGGTTTTGTAAAACTTGAGGGTATGACGCATGTGGCAGGTGCCTCATCTGAAGAGCGTCGTTTTAAGTTATTTGGAACCTGTACATTCAAACCACTCAACCGGCGGGTGAGATTCCTATCAACGGTTGAGCTCGCTAACGCACTTGAACAGGCAAAACTCAACGACAATCAAGGCCGACTGGCCAATCGTTTCTGCCATGCTGATCTCATCATTCTGGATGAACTTGGCTACCTGCCGTTTAGCTAGGCTGGTGGTGCATTGTTGTTTCATCTACTCAGCAAACTGTATGAAAGAACCAGCGTAATCATCACCACCAACCTGAGCTTTTCGGAATGGGGAAACGTGTTCGGCGATGAATTAGCTTATGGTGGTCCGCTTGGTGGAAGTGCTGACACAGCGGCAGTGGTAAGTGAAGCTAGTGAAGACCCTGGGCATGATGAAAACGCAGGTGTTGAAGAACCGTTTGACCAGACTGCGTCAGGTCATATACACACCGAAACAACCACCGAACAGGCTGCAGGTATAAGTGGCAACGTCAGCCTGGGCGAACTGATTCAACGCTATGGCCACAATCACGGCCAGGCCGATATTGGATCGATCACCCAACGCAACCCCGTGGCGTTAATGAAACGCGCGGTTGGTTACATGTGGCAAGCGGAGCACCACTTGATGCAGGCAGAATCCGAACAGGCCTTGCCATTTGAGTACAAGGCTTTGAAATATCTGAAACTGGCGCAGCAGGCCGACCGGATTTATACATGCCGGCTGGGATTTGAACCACCACCTGTATCTGAGCAGCGCAGGCTTGAAGGTGAACTGAATGAAGTACTTAGTTATGCCAGCCAGGAACAAGCGGTGCTAGGGCTTGCTGATGACCAGTTTCTGCTGCACAGCAGTTTCAAACTGCTGAGTACGCAGCAAGGCGCCCAGTTGGGTAGCGAACAGCAGCAACTGTTGCAACGACTCAGGGAGCGCCTGACCGCCTGGTCTAGGCAGCACCCAGCATTAATCCAACAGGCAGCCACCGTTGAACGGCTGTTGGTGGCCGGTGAATTATCCCTGAGCAAGTGTGCGGATTGCCTGGATTCGTTACTCACACAGGTATGGGATTTGTTGGATCCATCGGCTGCACCAGCCAGAGCTGGTGGGCGTAATTATTTTAACGACGATGTGATGATCCGCGACTGGCAGCGGGTCACGGCCAGTTGGGGTGCACACCCAATCATTAGGCTGCAACCCTGATAATCTTAGGCTCTGATTCAAACCACGCCAGTTTTTTACCTAAAGTGGTAACTTCACCAATAACGAACAACCCGGGTGCGCCCGTAGGCAGTTTCCTTGCCAATGTGGGTAACTCGTTAATGGTTCCGTGAAGGACTTGTTGGTTGGGTCGTGTGCCATTGGCTACCAGGGCAACGGGGAGCGTACCGTCAAGGCCAGCTGTGAGTAATTGCCGGCGTATTTTCACGGCCTGTTTTACACCCATATAAACCACGGCAGTGCGACCGGTTCCTGCTAGTTGATGCCAGTCCGGTGTCTGGTTGTCGTTTGAGACCTGCCCGGTCACAAATGACAAAGTCTGGGCGTGGTCGCGATGGGTTAGTGGGATGCCCGCATAGGCTGCACAGCCGATGGCGGCGGAAATACCTGGCACGACCTCGAATTCGATGCCGTAGGATTGCAGGTATTCCAGCTCTTCTCCGCCGCGACCGAAAATGAAGGCGTCACCGCCTTTCAGACGGACGACCTGCTTGCCTAGCTGTGCCTGTTGCGCCAGTAATCGATTGATCTGTTGCTGTGATTGCTGGCGGGTACCGGCGCGTTTGCCTACATCGATAAAATCTGCGTCACGCCGTGCCATATCTAGGATTTCACCGGATACCAGCTTATCGTGAAGAATCACATCGGCCTGTCCAAGCACTTGCAGGGCGCGGATCGTGAGCAGATCGGGACGTCCCGGTCCGGCGCCTACGAGGAATACCTTACCCGGTATTGGGTTATTCAGGGCATCGTGTTTTTGTTGCTTGGAAAGCGCCTCTCGGATGTTGTCTTCGATGGCGGTCTGCGACAGATTGCTCCACTGAAGTATTCTGCCCCGTGACAGAAGGCTGTCCCAAAAATTTCTGTGCTGCTCCAGCGGCAGGAGAGTTGCTGTGCGGTAGCGAATTTTACCGGCCGCAGTAGCGATTTTGCCAATCCCCATGGGCAGCAGCCGTTCGATCCAGGCACGGATACGCCGGGCCATTACCGGTGATGTTCCAGCGCTGGAAATTGCAATTTGCAATGGTGAGCGATCAACCATTGCCGGGGTAATAAAGCGGCAGTGCCGGCGGTCGTCAACCACGTTAACCGGAATCCCGCGTGCCTCGGCATCGGCATGCACGCTAAGATTCAACTCGGTGTTATTGCTGGCGGCAAACACCAAGTGTACACCATCGAGTTGGGCCTGTTGATACCGATTGCCGATCCACTCAATGTCGCCAACGTGGCGCCAGTCTTCCACCTTAGCGTTCAAGGTAGAGGCCACCACCTTGACGGCGGCACCTGCTTTGTGCAGCAATCGAATTTTTCGTTCCGCGACCTTGCCCGCACCAATAACCAGCACGGGTTGGTCTTGCAGATCCATAAAAAGAGGGAAGTAACGCAATGTACCCATCCTGTATGTATATGGCTTCATGGTAACTATAGAGGTGAGGCCTGCACAACAGAAATACGGATTTTTTTCACCGCTATGCCAATCCGTTATATGTTTTTGTCGCGTTGACTCATGGGAAAAGGTAACCCTAACCCCAATATCCACCAATAAAAAGGCAAAACCCCTATTAATCCGATATAATT
>CAYZLS010000310.1:0-2234 GCA_964479355.1 uncultured Wenzhouxiangellaceae bacterium
TGTGCCATATAAAAGTGCTTTAGTGCATGCTTGATGAAATGCCCCGATATAAGAATTGAGATGAAATCCAGGTGATACCGGGCAAAAAAATTAGTGTCGTACTGCTGGCTATGGCTCTGGGCCACATGCATTTTGCGAAGGCTGATGTTTACCGATTTACCGATAAAGACGGCATTGTGCACTACACCAACGTCAGGCCCATTGACCAGCCCAACGTTAAAACTTTTACATTTCCCTGTTACGCTTCAGATTCGAGTTGCAGACAACTGGATTGGAAGCGTATCCCACTGGATCGGCAGGCTTTTTCTCAGGAAATAGAGGCTGCAGCGCTGTTTTTTATTGTCGATAAATCACTCATCCGTGCCATCATCCATGCGGAATCGGCCTATCAGCCTGAAGCCTTGTCACCGCGTGGTGCCCAGGGGTTGATGCAATTGCTGCCCATAACCCAACAGGAGTTACAGGTGGAGGATGCATTTGATCCGGCCAGCAACATCCAGGGCGGTACGCGTTATCTTGCACGTCTTTTGCGCGAGTTCGATCAGAATGTGGAACTGGCTGCGGCGGCCTACAACGCGGGTCCAAGTGCCGTACACCACCACGGTGGTGTACCACCCTACCCGGAAACCCGTGAATACGTGCGCCGCATCAAGATCTTGTACCGCCGCTACCGACTGGCTGGGGGTTAGCTTAATAGCGCAAGTTGGCCTGTTTCACGACATCCAGTTCATTCAATGCTGCTATCAACTCCTCACACGGCTGGACAGTCCATTGCTGGCCCAATTCCAGACTGACGCGCGCCCGCTGGTTTCGATACTGGATATATACGGGTGATGAACCGTTCTGGTAAGGGCTGAAGACCGAGGCGAGATCCGTGCATAGATTCTGATCAGGACCAGCTACTGAAATACTCACTGCCCTGGCAAAACGTGCTTTGGCTTGTGCCAATGACATGATGTGGTTGGCCGTGATCCGGTAGCCTCCGGTGAAACCATCGGCGACCACTTTGCCTTCAATGACAATCAGCGTGTCCTTGTCTAATAAATCAGCATAGGTAGCGTAAGTCTCATTGCTCAGAAACATGTCTATTCTTCCGCTGTGGTCTTCTATCGCGATGTAGTGCCCACGTGCAGTGCGCCGCCTCAAAGAAGTGACCAGCGCGGCCAGGGTCATGCTGACACCACGTCGGTTGTGACTGTCTCTGGTCACCATTTTGTCAACTTCACCCAGCAAACAGGTAGTGAAGCTGCGGGTGTCTGGAAAATGAACTTTGATCGGGTGCCCGGTTAGGTATAAACCCAAGGATTCTATTTCCGCTTGTAGTTTTTGTAATTCCGGCCATGGCTTTATGATCGACAATTCTGTTGCGTCTGTGTTTATGGCAGCTGGCTGCGTGCCAAACATGTCTGCCTGACCGGCTTCCTGATCCCGTTGTGTTTGCTCGGCGGCGTGTGTGCAGCGGGGCAGGTCGTGCCACAAGCGTGCCCGTTTGCGCTCAGGATCGAGCGAGTCCAGGGCGCCTGAACGCACTAGGGTTTCCATGGCCCGCTTGTTAGCTTTTTTCAAATTCATGCGCTTGCAAAAATCGTCCAGAGTGGCATACGGTCCGTTCGCCTCGCGTTCTGATTCGATGCCGTCGATGGCAGCCCTACCTAGGCCTTTAATTGCACCCAGACCGTAATGGATGGTTTTTTCATCCATCATCCTGAAAGCGTAGCTGGATTGGTTGATATCTGGCGCCTCGATGGTTAGATGCATCTTGCGGCACTCGCTGATAAATCCGGCAATCTTGTCGGTGTTGTCCATATCCGCAGACAACACAGCCGCCATGAACGCGGTCGGGTAATGGGCTTTTAACCAGGCAGTCTGGTAGGCAATCAGGGCGTAGGCGGCAGAGTGGGACTTATTGAAACCATAACCTGCAAAGGTTTCCATCTGGTCAAAAATATAGTTGGCGAGGTCATCATTTACCCCGCGCTCGGAAGCACCGTCAACAAATACTAGGCGTTGTTTGGCCATTTCTGAGGCTTTTTTCTTGCCCATGGCACGACGCAGGATATCGGCATCTCCGAGCGAGTAACCGGCCAACACCTGGGCTATTTGCATCACCTGTTCCTGGTACAGGATGACCCCGTAGGTCGGGCGCAAAATGGATTCAAGATATGGATGAGGATAGCTGACCACCGCACGGCCGTGCTTACGATCGATGTAATCACCGACCATGCCGGATTCCA
>CAYZLS010000310.1:2244-3035 GCA_964479355.1 uncultured Wenzhouxiangellaceae bacterium
TGCGGATCAGGTCTCGCATACCGCCTGATTCGAGTTGAAAAACGCCTGTCGTGCGGCAATCCTGCAACAGTTCAAAAGTCAATTTATCGTCGATGGGCAGGTCTTCAAGCACCACCGGGTCCTTGCTCGCATCCAAGTTCTGTTGATTGATCGCTTTGAGCGTCCAGTCGATGATGGTCAAGGTGCGTAAACCGAGAAAGTCAAACTTGACTAGGCCGATGGTTTCCACATCATCTTTGTCAAACTGGGTCACGACGCTGCCACCGCCGGACTCGCTGAATAACGGCGCAAAATCAGTCAGTGGTGAAGGGGCTATTACGACGCCACCGGCATGTTTGCCGGCATTACGAATCAGCCCTTCCAGGGAGATGGCAAGATCTAGTACCGCTCGGGTATCTTCCTCTTCGTCATAGCGCTTTTGCAGCCTAGGTTCCTGCGCCAGTGCTTTATTCAGCGTGATTCCCAGTTCCAGTGGCAGCAGTTTGGCAATACTGTCTACGAAGCCGTAACCCTGGCCCAGCACCCTGCCACAGTCGCGAACCACGGCCCTGGCCGCCATGGTGCCGTAGGTGATGATCTGACTGACCTGGTCGCGACCATATTTCTGGGCTACGTAGTCGATCACCAGGTCGCGTTTTTCCATACAGAAATCAACATCAAAATCAGGCATCGAAATACGCTCTGGATTCAAGAAACGCTCAAACAGTAAATCGTATTGCAGGGGATCCAGATCAGTGATTTCCAGACTATAGGCAACCAGTGAGCCGGCCCCGGAACCACGCCCGGGTCCC
>CAYZLS010000311.1:0-288 GCA_964479355.1 uncultured Wenzhouxiangellaceae bacterium
GAGTCTGAGGTTCAAATCAAACAGGAATACTTCATTCAGCAAAAGGCAAATGAAGCTCTGTTGATAAGAATCGATACTTTTGAGGCCGAGTTTGAGTCAAGTTTATTCGGATCAAATAGAGAGTTGCTGGCGCTCTCAGGTGTTAGTAAAAGTCGCATGGCACCGGTATTTCAATTCGTTTCCGCAGTCAAAAAACCACGACAATTAGAAATTGCAGTCACTTCAAACCTGCATACCGACCGCGCCAAATTCAGCCTCGGCCTTACCCGACTGGCAGTCTGGGATGAT
>CAYZLS010000311.1:298-3025 GCA_964479355.1 uncultured Wenzhouxiangellaceae bacterium
AGGCACTGGCGCGCGCTTACCAGCAGCTCTCATTTGGTACCGAGCAAATCAGCGCAGACTCTGCGGCGAACTGGACGGTAAAAATCAGTAACCTCATCAATGCCGGCAGGGTGTTTCGAACCATGGGTATGAAGGAGTTAGGTGCCTGGTCTTTTTACCTGGCAGCACATTTCATTCATTTCCAGCTGCACGACTATACCATTGCGCTCGATATGAGTCGCGAAATCCTAGCAGATATCACGGATACGCGTTGGCGCGAAGTGATGCTCGCTACCTTGCAGTTGCGAAGTGACAGCCTCATCAAGCTGCGGGAAACAGGTGCAGTGCGCGTTTCAGCATCCAGGCCAGATCCTTTGCAAGCTGTCTTGTTGCAAGTGGCGGAGCTCGCCGAAAGCCTGGATTTACAGTACGAAAGGGCGCGGGCGATTAACAAAAGCGGGGCTTTATTTGCGGCCCGGTCTTTGTATCCACAGGCTCTGGAACAGTTTCAACAAGCTGCAAGGATTACCGATGCGCTCGGTGCGGATCATTTGTCCACTGAAATCCGGGAAAGCATTGTACAGATTCTTGCCACGCAGGGAAATGCATCGGCATCAACTGCTGTCCTACAGCAAATTGAGGCCCAGCTTGCGGCGCAAGGTGCCAGTGATGATCTGGCAGTCAACTTACTACAACAGGGGCGCTTGTTAATCAAAGCCTACCACTACGCGCTTGCCATTAATGTGTTGACCCGGGCGCTGCAGCATGAAAACAATAGCGCGATCCGCAGGCAGGTCAATTTCGAGCTGGCACGTGCTTTCTATGCAAGCGGGCAATCACAAAACGCCTTTAGTTACCTGCAAGCAGCAGGAATAGACCCAGACAGCAGGCTGCAACAACGCTCAAATTTTTTAGTGGATATCGCTGAAGGATTACGGATCATGGCGAATATCTATCGCTCTGAAAACAACTATCAACGCATGCAGCAAGTTCGTCGCGTGCAAGGGGAATTCCTGCAACAGAATCAGGCATCGTTTGACCGAAAAAGAGCGCGTTTTCTGTATGAGCAAGGACTCGATCAACGCGCACACAACAGCAGTGCCATTGGACAGGCTCAGGATTTGTTCCGGCAAAGTTACCTCGCTGCGGGCAAGTCAGGCCAGGTGTATCTGCAACACCTGGCCCGCCTGCAGTTATGTGCATTGGCTAAAATGAGCGCAGGTGCGGGCTCGTTATGCTTGAGCAGTGCAACACAGGCTTCCTATTCATCTCTTATTGCCAGTGCGGTGCCAAGATATGCCCTGGAAGCTATATTCCTCCGAACCCAATACCTACAGATGAGGGGGCGACAGACGGAGGCCATCAGGCTCGCGGACAAACTGATTAATGAGCTGCACTTCCTGAGCATCACGCTCCCCGGGGTGCTGGCTGCCTGGTATTGGGAACGACACGACGAATTATTTGATTATTATCTTGAATTGACAATAGCAGATGAAAAGCAGGGTATTGGCAAGAAAAATAATGCAGGACTCAATTCATTAACCGCACTGAGTAAAATCAGGTATATCACACGAGCCAATACCAGTGAGTCAGTCCAACCTCAGGAGCCTGAAGCTGTTGAGCGATTAAGAAACCTACTGGTAAAAATTGATGACGGCGCCACAGGAACAGACCGTTCTGGTCTGAAAAGAGGCATTAACCAGCAGTTAGAGCCTTTGCGTGAAGCCTTCCAAAAGAGGTTTGTATTTCTTTCTAGGGCCGGTATACAAAAGCACCTTCGTAGCCTTAACCAGCACGAGGCATTACTCACCTACCATATCAGCGCTGAATCGGCGCAGGTTTGGGTAGGACGAAACGGCAAAATTCAGCGTCAGCGCATCCCACAGCCAAAGGAAGTTTACCCAGCCGTGGAAACCGTACAAAATTCCCTTCCACCGACAGAAGGTTTTGCTTTTGAAATGCTGATGGATCTATTGGGAGAGCGCTTGATCGCGCCGCTTGGCGGTGTGTTGCCGACCACAATTTACTGGATACCGGCGGGTATATTGCTGGGTTTCCCGCTGGATGCCATTCGCCATGAAGGTCAGTATTTGGTTGAGCACCATTCAGTTGTCAACTTAATGTCTTTTCCGGCCTATCCCAATCCGAGTGAGACTCTCAAGTCCTCTGCAAAAAAGAATTCACCGCAACAGGTTTTTGTGGCCGGGCACCCGCAAGATTATTCGGCCGGTATTGCAAACCAGTTGCAAACCTCAAGTGAGATTCGGGCAGTTGCGGCTATATTTGTCGGCCCGGGTTTACGCATTGTCCAGGGTGCCGCCCTGTTGGCGGATGAACTGCAGGAGCAACGGTTCCAACAAGCTGATCTGGCTCATCTATCCATGCCAGGCGTCATCGACCTGTATTACCCGTGGCGTTCAAGCCTGGAGCTTTCTGCACCGGGCCGTTATCAGGGTAGGGGGGCTTTTAGTGCTACGAATATCCAGGCGCTTGAATTGAATGCAAGTTTGATTTTTCTCAGTTCTACCCGGATAAAGGTGGGCCCGGTCGCAAAATATGCTCAGCAACTGGGGCTTGTTTCCAATTTTCTGGATGCAGGTGCAGATGTCGTGATCAGCAGTTTGTGGACGGACAATAGGGGTCTATCTCAACAGTTGGTAGTTGATTTTTACCAGCGTTTGCAAGCCTCTGACAATATTGCTGCTACGCTTGCAGCCACCAAACGGCATTACCTGATAAAGCGGCAGG
>CAYZLS010000312.1:0-3023 GCA_964479355.1 uncultured Wenzhouxiangellaceae bacterium
TGTGGGTTGCAGGAATGGGATATGCAGCGGGTCCCAGAAAAGATCAAAGAGAAGCTCGCTAAATACGATCTAGCCGGATCGTTCACGCCAGAGGATCCGGTCAATAGCGATGACGAACTCGCTGACCGTTTTTTCAAGGCCGGCTATGAGATGGCTCACGAGTTGGGTGTCTATTGCCAGGACACCGAACGCATAATCAACTTCAGCGAGGGCGAACTCCAAGACGCCATCCACAACGCTCCTTCGGAGCTACCGCTTGGCGTCGGCAGGGACCAGGTGGTGATGCGTGCCCGCCGACCCGAAGATGGTGTCGAACCGCTCAGCCATGCCCCCCTTGGGATTGTTGTCTCCGAGGAGTATTGGGTGCCGCTGCACGTCGGTATCGCCTCATACAAGGAAGTAGACATTCTCCAGGGCGGTTCACTGCAGACCGTTCTTGGCTACAAACTGCGTGGCGGAACCCCCTTCGAAACCCTCTCCGGCCGATACATGGCACAACTGTACAAAGATGCTTTGTGGCAGGCTGGGCGTCCCGGCATGCCGATCTCTGCCGTTATTACGAGCCCCACATGTTTCGGAAATCTCGGAGGTCTCGGCGTTGAGGGCGGCTTCTCCACTGATCAGGCCCACGCCATAATCCTGTCTCCCTCCGAAATGAAGACAACATACGACTCCCTTCACAAGGTTGTACAAGCGGTCGGCCTAGGTGCAACCATCTACTCCAGCGCTTCACCGATGATCGGTGGCTACGCCGGCCCGCCTGAAGGCGCTGCTATTGCTGGTATCGCATGGGGACTCGCCCAATACGTCGTTCACTTCGCCGACTATGGGATGTGCTCCGGGATGGACATCCGGTTGAATTGCAACACGAACCGGGCCGGCATCTGGACACTGGGCACCATGGTCCAAGCAGTCAGTCGCAACACCGATCTACTCGTGTTTTCGCTAACCAACCAACTGGGCGGACCTATGACTGAGATGCTCCTGTGGGAGTCCGCTGCGGTGATGGCCGCAGTATCGTGCTCTGGGGCGAGCACGGTTCTCTACCCGCGTACATCTGGTGGCAAGTATGCCGATCACCTCAGCCCGCTGGAATGCAAGTTCAATGGCGAGATATTGAAGGCGTCATCTGGCCTCGAGCGAAGCCAAGCCAATGACATCGTCAAGCAACTCTTGCCGCGGTACGAAGACAAACTGATGAATCCGGACATCGGCGTATCGTTTGCCGAGTGCTACGACCTGGACACACTCACACCCATTCCGCAATGGCAAGACATCTACAACAGCGTAAAAAGTGAAGTCATCAACCTTGGAATACCGCTCAAGAGCTAGCGGGCCGTTGCCGCGGTGCCTCTCGTGGCACCCACTCCCACGAAGAGACACGCCCTTTGCATAACAAACCCGACATTCTCGAGATCCTCTCGCGTACCCAGACCGGGGAATACTGCACGCAGAAGGAGTGGGACACCAAACGGATCCCGACGACCATCCGCAGCATTCTGGCTGAACACTCCCTGGCAGGCACGTGCGCGCCGGGTGAGCCGGTAAACATCGACATGGAACTGGCCGACCGTTTCTACAAGGCCGGTCATCAGGCCGCCCTCGAACTCGGGTACTTGTGCACAGACACCGAGCGTGTCGTCACGCTGTCCCAGGAGGAACTCGACAACAGTCTGAAGCATGCTCCTTCCGAGCTGCGGGTCGGAGAGGGCAAAGACGCCACAATGCTCAAATCACGAACTCCATCCGACCTCTATCCCATGAAGGCGGCCGCATCATTCGGGATCACGGTCTCAGAAGAGGTGTATCCAACGATGGCGTACCTAATCGCCGCCGAACCCGAGGTCGACCTCCTCAACGCCGGATCGGTGACGACCGTCCGCGGACACGAAGTGCTCTCAGGTACACCTCTCGAGACGGTCTTGGGGTACGAGCACGGCGTGATGCATCGCGAAGCGCGCCGTCGTGCTGGACGGCAAGGTATGGGTGGGATCGGTTGTACGTCCGCGGTGACCGAGTTCGGACAGTTTGGCGGGTACGGCACACCTGGTGCGTATCGGACCACCGATTTGGCCGTTGTGCTGTTCCCATCTGAGATGAAGATCGACTACCGCACCATCCAAAAGGTGGTCCACACGCTCAACATGGGCGGGATGCTCAATTGTGCTTCGCCGGCAATGATCGGCGGCATGCCCGGTCCGCCTGAAGGTGCCGTCGTCTCCACAATCGCTTGCGCCGTGTTGTCCTACGGCATCCTCCAAAACCACGTCGGCGGCGGCCAGATCTATGACGTCCGTTATCTCGCTAACGTAAACCGCGAGGGACTGTGGGCAATGGGCGTCGCCTACCAGGCGTTGAGTCGCAACACCAAGATTCTCTGTCACGGCATCGCCAATCAGGTGTCAGGGCCCGGTACAGATAACTTGCTGCGCGAGATCGCGGCCAGCGTTTCGCTGATAGCAGCATCCGGAGCGTCCCTTATTACCGGTCCGCGTAGTGCCGGCGGCAAGCTTACCGATTACGCAACACCCCTCGAGTGCCGTTTCATGGCCGAGGTCAGCCATGCAGCCTCGGGCATGCCGCTAGAGGACGTGAGCCATGTTGTCAACGCAATGCTGCCGCACTACGAGGACTCCATCAAGCAACCCGACCTTGGAATCTCCTTCCAACAGGCATACGACCTGGAGGAACTCCAGCCTACTCGCGAGTGGGAAGCCACGTACCACAAGATCAAAGACGAATGCATCGACCTCGGAATCCCGATGGACCACGGCTGAGAGGCAATCACCCTATCCGTTGCTGCTGTTTCCGAATGGACCGCATGACGATCAGGTCGACACGCTGCCGTATGCGGCGTTGGAGGTAGCGAAACGGCGAGTTGCTCTTTCGGCACAATGGTCGCGCGCCACTCCAAGTCGGGTCTGACACCCTCCTGATGCGTAGAGTCGGCGCAAACGTACAACCGCTTTCTGAATGGGGCTGGGAGTATTGTTGTGATTCACTGGGGGGTGTTGGGGAGAACG
>CAYZLS010000313.1:0-1226 GCA_964479355.1 uncultured Wenzhouxiangellaceae bacterium
GATTCGCGAGAAGAAATCAGGATTAAACTCGCTGCCATCAGCCAGGACAACCCGGTCTTGATCAGCATGCTGGACAGGCATTTACTGGCCGAAGATGCCATTATTATCCGTAACGCCATTGCCGACAGCATTGCCTACGAAAACCTGCCTGAAAAGGCTGAAATCACCGAGCAGGTGCTGGTTTACCGTGGCGGCACGATACACCTTAGAAACATGATGGAATATGAACTTTTCAGCGATGATCTGCAGCGCCTGACCGACGAAGCCATTTTTGCTCTAAGTGGTAAGCTGGATGCCTACCAGCGTATGTTTGATGCGGAAGTAAATACGAAGGAATTTAACCGAAAATTTGATGCTGCGGAATATATTTACAATCGCACTGCAAAATTTGACGAACAGGCGGGTAAATTGACTGAAGAAATCATGAAAAGTGTGATCCTCTCTCAAAGCCAGGTTGACCCGTAGGACCGATGAATTTAGCCGTCGTGATCCTCTGAATCGTCCTTCGTTTCTACTGGTTGAGCCCCAACATCAGCCTCAACCGTAATCCCCTGGGCGTTTTCCAAGTCCTTAATCGCGAGGGTACCCCCAGTCGAATTTGACTGCCGAGTCCCGCGTCTATTATTGATCAGAAATTCCAATGCGTTCTGGGAAATTCCCGCTGTGATAGTGCTTGCAGCATCACTACTTGAGCTGGGGGAATAGCTGTCGGCTGAAGCCCCATTTTGCCCGGTGTCGCTCGCCTCTGCTGCCTGTTCCTCCTTGTTTCTGCCTTCATCATTTTCTTCTCCCTTATTGCCATTGGCGGATCCTTCGCTTTGATTAGACTGTCCATTTGCGGAGGCCATGACTGCTTCTGATCTTGTTGAATTAGCGTAAATCCCAGCCTCACGCTGGTGATACTCTGAAACCAGTTCATCCCATGCTTCGGCTTCCTGAGTTTGCAATGACTGGCTATTTTGTGCCCTGGCGCTGGGGACATAAGGATAGAGTTGCAATTCATCGCCGGGCTTCCATTGCTCTGATTGCAGGATTATTTCACGTAGCTGGTTGCGTAGATGTTTTTGTGAATCTTCCTGTAGGGCTTCAATTTTTTGTGAGCTTCCTTGGGGTTTGAATACCGTTTCAGGGATGATGTTTCGCTGTCGCTGTTGATCTTTCAGTTCCATGAAGCGGCGGTAATTGTCTTCACTTATTTCAACTTCCTGACTTGCCGGATTAGCCGG
>CAYZLS010000313.1:1236-2979 GCA_964479355.1 uncultured Wenzhouxiangellaceae bacterium
ATTCAGCAACGATCTGCGCCATACCACTAAGAGGTGACATAAACAACAATATAATCAGGATATTGAATAAATGTCTATACTGTTTCATGACTATTCCACGATTGAACGTACGACCCGAAACCCGGTGAAATCATTGCGATCGCCGTTGTTCAGATTGAACCTCGCGGGCAGTCGGATCTCCTTGCTACCGGTAAACCATGAACCACCCCGGGTCATGTGTGAACTACACATCCCGCGTCCCCAGGCACTACCATCCACGGGTGCGTCCAGGTATGACAGGTTCATGCAGTCAGAGGTCCATTCAGATACATTTCCAATCACATCATACAGGCCAAAACTATTGGCCTTGTAGCTACCAACCGGGGCCGTTCCCAGCGCTAAGTCATCACCACACTGGGCATGTTGCCAGGCAAACCCGGTTTCACTGCCGGCAACATTAGCAAACTCACACAAACCTGCAACATCGCCACCCGTCCAGTCACTTTCCTCACCCGCCCTGGCAAAGTATTCCCACTCGCTTTCACTCGGCAATCGGTAGCTTTGGCTGGTGGTATCGCTCAGCCAGTGCACATATTGCTCAGCGTCGGTCCAGGAAACCATCATAACGGGCCGGCTGGCTCGCCCCCAGTCATTATCCCCGGGCCGGGTGCTGCAATTCCCTGCCTCAAAACACAGATCCCATTGGGCCATGGTGATTTCGTGGACGCTAACCGCAAATGGTGCATCTATGGTAATCATTCTGCGGGGCTTTTCCATGCTTAATGCCAGTGCTGAGTCGTCATCTGAGCCCTGCCAATAGGCGCCTGCAGGGATCACTTTGAGTGACGGGCAGGTGTCACAATCTCGGAACGTCTTGCCGGGCCGTAAAGTCAGCTTATCCATCTGTTCCAGCGCTGTAGCGACATGGATACCACGCGGGAATGCATCGATGTAAGCCTGGTAGGCATTTTTGTTATGCAGTTTTTTGGCGCTCGCAAAGGCTTTTTCGTCATTGGCCTGGTCTGTCAGATCACGCAGCAGGTGCCTGGCAGCGCCAACATGCAGGCCACCCGGCCAGTCGGCGATGTACTGCTTGAGGGCTGCAATTGTTGCCGTACCGCTGGCGGTCTCCCATGCCAGTTGCTCCAATCTTTGCTGCTCCAATCTGGCACGTTCTGCGCGCGCCTCAGTCTGCTTGATGGCATCAATTCGGGTCATTGCCTCTTGTTGGTGAATACCGTCAGGAAAAAATTCTAGGTAGTCCTCATAGGCAACTACGCTATCTTCGGCTAATAATTCCTGCCAGCTTTTCTCGTCCAGGATATCCAACTGCATTTGTGCCTGGCTGAGGTAGATCGAATCGGGATAGTCTGCCATAAAACGCCGATAGGCCAGCGTGGTGTCGGTTTTCAATGCGGCCTGCCAGCGGCTGGTTTCTTCCGTGGTAGCTGCTTGCGTTACCTGCCGGGTTTTATCGGTTGTTGTTTCAACTTGCTCAACGGGGGTCCCGGTCAATACTCTGATCTCATCGCTGAATAGGAAGATTCCTATAGCAAGCACGGCCAACACAAATACACCGAGCAGTACGAGGGGTAGCCACTCCCGATCCTCCTTCGGATGGGCTGAGGAATGTTCTTGAGTTGTGACTGAGTGTCGCCAGTCCAGACTCTTAAAGGCCTTTTTCCATTGTGCTACATCCCGTGGCCGGTCGGATGGGGCAAGCTTTAAACCCGTTTCTATTGCATCTGCCAGGCCAGCGGAATA
>CAYZLS010000314.1:0-2969 GCA_964479355.1 uncultured Wenzhouxiangellaceae bacterium
ACTGGGCGTTATAATTGTAACGGTGCTGTTGGCAGCGATTACGATACCGCTTAATTTTCTGTCGTTACGCCGCCGTTGGCTAAGTGAGCCATTGCTTGTCATGTATCGCAAAATGTTGCCCAGCATATCGGCAACAGAACAGGTCGCACTGGACGCAGGAACGGTAGGTTGGGAAGGTGAACTATTTGCCGGCAAACCCAACTGGGAAGCGTTGTTGGCGCAGCAGTGGCCTGATCTGAGCACGACCGAGCAAGCCTTTATTGACGGCCCGGTGACCCGCCTGTGTGAAATGCTCAAACCCTGGCAAATATCCCATGAACTAGCTGACCTGCCTCCTGAAGTATGGAGTTTCTTAAGGGAGCACAAGTTTTTCGGCATGATCATTCCGACCGAATATGGTGGTCTTGGTTTCTCCGCGCTGGCGCACCGCGCAGTGCTGCTCAAAATTTCATCGGTGTGCCAGATAACCACATCCACCGTCGCGGTACCCAATTCACTGGGTCCTGCCGAGCTTCTGGTGTATTACGGGACGGATGAACAAAAAAATTATTACCTCCCGCGTCTCGCTGACGGCCGGGAAATCCCCTGCTTTGGTCTGACCGGACCCACGGCCGGATCTGATGCGACGGCTATCCCGGATACCGGTATCGTGTGTAAAGGCAGCTACAAAGGTGAGGAAGTCTTGGGAATACGTCTTGATTTTGATAAGCGTTACATTACGCTGGCACCGATCGCCACCATCGTCGGGCTGGCATTCAAGTTGTATGATCCCGATGGCCTGGTGGGAGATCAACAAGAGCTTGGTATCAGCGTTGCGCTGATACCCAGGGAAACACCGGGGATTGAAATCGGCAAACGCCATATGCCCCTGAACGTGCCGTTCCACAATGGCCCGATCCGCGGTAAAGATGTATTTGTTCCGCTGGACACTTTGGTCGGTGGGATTGAAATGGCCGGGCACGGCTGGCGCATGTTGATAGAACTATTGTCGGTTGGTCGTGCCATCACGCTGCCCTCCTCTTCAGCCGGTGGAGCCAAGTTATATGCCCTGGCAACAGGCGCATATGCACGTACCCGCAAGCAGTTCAACCTGCCCATAGGGCGCTTTGAAGGGATTGAGAAAGTCATGGCAAGGCTGGCTGGGTACACCTATGCAACCGCTGCTTTATCCCGCATGACCGCATCGGCCGTGGATTTGGGTGAAAAACCCGCAGTCCCATCCGCCATTGCTAAATATCATGCCACCGAAATGTGTCGCCAGGTAATTACCGACGCGATGGATATCCATGGCGGTAAAGGCATCATCATGGGGCCGCGTAATTATCTCGGCCAAGGCTGGCAGGGCATACCCATCGGGATTACGGTTGAGGGTGCCAATATACTGACTCGTAATTTGATGATTTTCGGCCAGGGTGCGATTCGTTGCCACCCTTATATCCTCAATGAAATGGAGGCAGCCAGAATGCAGGATCAGGCACAGGGGCTGGTGGAGTTTGACCGGTATCTGTTTGCCCACATCGGCTACAGCATCAGTAATGCGGTGCGCAGCCTGTTATTGGGCCTGAGCTTTGCCCGCTTCAGTGCAGTCCCCTCAGACCGTAAAACTGCACGTTACTACCGCAAGCTGACGCGTTATTCAGCAGTCCTGGCTTTTGCAGTAGACGTCATCATGCTGACTCTCGGCGGCAAGCTGAAACATAAAGAAAGTACTTCAGCACGTCTTGGGGATGTACTCAGCCAGCTTTATATCTGCTCAGCCATGCTGAAACGATTTGAGATGCAGGGGCGGCCGGCTGCGGATCAGCCGTTACTGGCCTGGGCATTTCACGACTCGATCTACAAGATGCAGACGGCGCTTGGCAAGGTGGTTGACAATTTCCCGAATCGTGCAGTACGTTTACTGCTGGCGGTGGTGATCTTCCCTTTGGGCCGGCATGAACGTCCACCGGGTGATCGTCTTGGCCATAAAGTAGCCCAATTATTGATGTCCCCATCGGTTACACGGGATAGGCTAAGCAATGGTGTGTTCATACCTCAGAGCGCAGACAACCCGATCGGTTTGCTGGAGATCGCGTTACCCAGAGTGATTGCTACGGAGCCATTGGAACGACGGCTGCTCAAAGCTCAGGCTGCGGGTGACCTAGATGCTATAGACGCCAAGGGCCAGCTTGAACAGGCACTTGCAAAATCCATTATTACAAGCGCTGAAGCCAAAGAACTACAGGCCGTTCGTGCCATGGTGGCTGAAATCATTGCGGTCGATGAGTTTGAAAGCGAGTACTTACAAATGGGCGTGAGCGTGGCAGTTGGAGCAGTAAGCGAACAGGCCGACTGAACCGGTTTAGGCGGAAACCGTAGCCCTTATAACATCCCTGTTTCCAGCCGTGCGGCTTCGGACATCATCTGGTAATTCCACAGTGGTTCAAAGGTCAGCTCAACCTTCACCTTGTCAATGGTCGGGATAATTTCAATCTTGCTGCGCACGTCTTCAACCAGTATCTCACCCATGCCGCAACCTGGCGCTGTTAAAGTCATACTCACCTCGACCTGTCTGCCACCCTGCTCGTTCAGGCCAAGCGTACATGCATAAATCAGCCCCAAATCCACAACATTAACCGGGATTTCAGGGTCGTAGCAGGTTTTCATTTGCGCCCAGACCAGCTGCTCGACGTCTTCATGACTGGCATTTTCTGGCAGGCTCGGCGGTAGCACGGGCTCTTTGCCAATCGCGTCCGCATCCACGCCGGCTACTCGGAACAGGTTGCTATCAACGAAAACAGTAAAACTGCCCCCCAAAGATTGGGTGATATATCCTATGGTTCCTGCCGGCAGTGTGACTTCATCACCAACGGGGATCATGATAACGGCACAGTCTCTTTCAAACTGGCAGGGTTGGCTGGTGTGACTGAACATACGACTCTACCGAATTACCCAATACCTATCGTGCTACCTGCAGGGGACTAGCCCAT
>CAYZLS010000315.1:0-1582 GCA_964479355.1 uncultured Wenzhouxiangellaceae bacterium
TGCGCAGGTCGACGGGCTGTGTGGAGACGCCGGCCTCGTCCGCCGTGATGGCGCGGGTCGGGTCGCTGCGGATCGTGATGGTCTTGGGCGGCGACGGCGCCGTGAAGGAGGTCGCCGCGCAGTCGCCCGCGTTGCCGTTGATAAGTGTTATTGCACCCGTGAAGTCGATGGCCGCCTGCTCGGCGTTGCTGGCGTCGACCATGTCCGTCTCCTCGTGGAAGCGCAGCAGGAAGAAGCGGCGCTGCAGCGTGTTGTCCGAGCCGGTGGACAGCGTGCCGCAGACGCCGCCGTCCCACTGCGACGTCGGGATGGCGCCGCTGCCCTCCGTCCACACCTCGTACGGGTCTAGCACATTGTCGCCGTCGGAGCCCGCGTCGTAGTCGAGGAGTGCCAGCCACGACTTGGTGCCGATTGCCTCGAAGGCCGCCGTCACGTCCTTGACCTCCATCTGGGCGATGTCGGCGGCGCCGGCCGTCGTGGTGAGGATCTCCGCGAAGGTGAGCACGGTATCCTCCGTCCACGCGAGCTCCAGCGCGTCGCCCTCGTCGCCGACGCAGGGCCGCTGCGCGACGAGCAGCCCGAACGGCTTGTCCTCGGCGTACATGACGCTGTTGATGTCGGGCGGGCCGAGCCCCGGCGAGAAGAGGCCGTCCACGACGTCCTGGCTCAGGAACTCGAGCTTGGGGACGACGGTGGGCGTGGCGGTGATCTTGATCTTGGAGGTGCCATCCTTGAAGAAGCGCCAGTTGTTGTCACAGTCCGGGCTGATGCCCCCGACGCACGTGTCGGCGCTGACCGCCCAGGCCCTGAGCGTCATCTCGGTGGCCGCCGGCGCAGCATAGCACGCGTCGCCCCCGTTGGCCGTGGCCGACCAGGGCAGCTGGTTGCCAGCCGGCGAGGGGTCGCCGATCATCGTGAAGCAGCGGATCTCGCCGTCCGTGGCGGTGTCGAACTCGACGAAGAACGTGTTGCCCATCGTCACGGGCGTGGCGGGCACGGCGTCGCCGAGGTTCACGTTCGTCGACGTGATCTTCATGTCGTGCGTCTCGAGCTCCACCGTGAAGGCGAAGGAGCCGGTGAGCGCCGACGCCGACACGGACATGTCCTTGGTGCGCCGGAAGCAGACGTCGACGCCGCCCTGGAACTGCCAGGACTCCATGGAGAAGTCCTGGTAGATGGTGGAGATGCCGGCGACGCGCTTGGTCGGCGGGCGCACGGTACCGAGCGTGCCGCCGTAGATGGACGCCGTCGCCGAGGCGCCCGTGTTCTGTGTGTCGGGCGTCGGCTGGATGTGCAGCACCTCAACAATGCCCCACTGCGTCGTCTTGACGAAGGTGAGGACGTTGGAGGGCGTGTTCCAGTTGTCGCCGTCGGCCGTGACGGGCTTGGTCTTGCTGCCCTGGATGTAGACGACGACGTTGTCGGTGCCGGGCGTCGTGGGCACGACGGAGAAGGTCCAGAGCTTGGCGGTGTTGGCGCCGGTGCCCGCCGCGAAGGAGTTGGGCACGACGGTGCCGCCGGTGACGGTGATGTCACCCGCGACGAACTCCTCGCCGCCGTTGACCGCCGTCTGCATGCGGAG
>CAYZLS010000315.1:1592-2630 GCA_964479355.1 uncultured Wenzhouxiangellaceae bacterium
GGTTGAACGAGACCTGCAGGGTGATGGCCGAGGCGCCGTCGTGCGTCCCCGTGTTGCCGCCGAGCGCCGCGACCGTGGGCTTCGGGATGCCGAAGGGCACGGTGAGCACGTTGGAAATGGAGTTGCCGACGGCGCCAACCGTCGACGTGGTCTTGGCGTCGGCCAGAACGGTGGTGATGTCGCCCGACGAGGTCGGCGTACAGGACATCGTGTACGTCGTGGTGTCAACTGTCACGACGGCGGCCTCCGTGCAGCCGACCGTGGTGAAGTTGTCGGCCATCGGCGCGGCCACGGCCTCTGAGAATGTCGCCGTGAAGGTGATGGCGGTGCTCGAGTCGTGGACGACGGGCGCGACCGTGATATCCACCGACGGCTTGAAGGAGACGGCGAGGTCCGTCTCGACGGCGCCGTTGTTGGTCGGGTTGGCGCCCGTGATGTTGCCGAGCGTCGTGGCCTTGTCTGCGGCGAACGTGGCCGTCCAGTCGTCCTGGTCGGAGGCGCCGCCCTTGGTCGCTGCCGGGTAGAAGTCGAACGTGAAGACGGCGGCGTCCCCCGTGGGGGGCGACTTGTTGTCCATCACCCACCCGTGGGTGGTGATCGGGTCGCCCGCCGAGAACGTGACGTCGGCCGCCGTGACGGTGCTCCCCGTCATGACGACCGGGAAGGTCAGCGTGAGGACGGGCTTGACGTCCCGGAACCCGTTGTGTGTTGCCACCGCCATGCCACCCTCGGCCTGCAGGAAGGCGATCACGGGCTTCGGCTTGTAGTAGATCGTGAACCTCGACGCGGCGCGGTTGAACAGGCCGGAGACGGAGCCCGTGGTGACGGCGCCGCCGATGTCGACGGTGCAGTCGGTCGTCAGGGTCGTGATGTTGACGATGAACGCGTAGACGGTCGTGGAGACCTTGATGGTAACGGCCGGGGACTCGTCCTTGACGACACCGTTGCCAATGACGATATCGGTGAACAGGAACGAGTCGTCCGGGATGGGCTCCGAGAACGTGACCCTGACCACGGCGTCGTCATCGCCGCCGTCGA
>CAYZLS010000315.1:2640-2961 GCA_964479355.1 uncultured Wenzhouxiangellaceae bacterium
ATGACGGGCTGCGCGCCAACGGCGTGCATCTCGACGGTGGCGGTCGGCTGGTACTCGATGGTGTCCATCGCGTAGTCCACCGCCGCGTTGGCTACGAGGAAGTCGTAGACGTTCTCGTGCAGCACGTCGACGGTGACGTCGGTCGTGGCGCTGTGCGGGCTGATAACGGCGGTGGCCGCGGTAGAGGAGACCAAAACGAACGTGCTGACGACCCCCCCGGTCACGAGGATGTCGTCGACGGAGAAGTCCGACCCGGGCGTGACCGACGTCGCCTCGCTCCACTTGAAGCGATAGAGGAAGTCATTCCCGCCGTGCGAGAAC
>CAYZLS010000316.1:0-2959 GCA_964479355.1 uncultured Wenzhouxiangellaceae bacterium
GCACCGGGCCCGGCCCTGCGCAGACCATTACGAGCGGCGCTTTGTATTGTCATGCGGCGCAGAAAGTCACTGACTGACAGCCCGCCATAAGCACGTGCATAACCATAAGTCGGCAGGACATGATTGGTGCCGGAGCAATAATCACCCAGTGATTCCGGTGTCCATGGACCGATAAATACCGATCCAGCGGCTTCAACCTGATCAATCAGATCATCTGCATTATCGCAGTTCAATAGCAAGTGCTCAGGTGCGTATTGATTACTGATGTTTACCGCTTCGGCGATAGAGCCTGCCAATATCTGCCGCAGGTTTTGCAAGGACTCAGCCAGAATACCGGCACGGGGAAGTTCCGCTGCCATTTCCGGTAGCTGGCTTTGAACTTGAGCCAGCAGGTCTGCACTATCGCTGATCAGTATCGATTGTGAATCCGGACCGTGCTCGGCCTGTGCCAGCAGATCCCAGCAAACTGCAGTCGCATCAGCACTTGAATCCGCTATACCCAGCACTTCTGATGGGCCTGCCGGCAGATCGCGCGCCGCACCACCTGGCAGGGTAGATATCTGTTGTTTGGCTTCGGTAACCCAGGCATTACCGGGCCCGAAAAGCTTGGCACAGGCCGGAATACTTGCTGTGCCCAGCCCCATTGCGGCTATCGCCTGGGCACCGCCTACCTTGAATACACGCTTGATACCACAACGAACAGCCGCAACCAGGATCGCTGCAGGCACACGCCCGTCCTGATTCGGCGGTGTACACAAAATAACCTGCTCACAGCCGGCAATACGCGCCGGAACTGCCAGCATGATAACGCTAGAGATCAGGGGCGCGGTGCCACTTGGTACATACAGGCCTACCGAAGAGATGGGCAAATAACGTGCCTCGCAGCGTACACCCGGCATGGTTTCCATATTAACGGGAGCGGGCTTACCCGCTCGGTGAAAGAGGTCGATACAGGCAATAGCATCATCCATCGCCTGCAATACGGTGGGTGGCACAGCCCCTTCAGCCAGTGCCCACTCAACCGCACTGACTTCCAATTCCTGTACCGTTACCTGATCATATTGTTTGCCCAGTTGATACAGGGCATCATCACCCTGCTCCCTGACACGGTTGATAATGTCACGTACTGTTTTAGCAACATTGCCAGTAACAGGGGCCGGGCGCTGCAGAGCCGCTGCACGCTCTGTCGCACTCGCAGTAGTCCAGTTGATCATTGCAGGGATTAAAATATCCATAACCTAACCCAGCATTTTTTCCACGGATAACACCAAAATGGCAGACGCACCGGCTTTTTTAAGGGCTTCGAGGTGTTCCCAAAAAAGAGCTTCACGGCACACCGCATGCAGCGCCACCCGGGTCGGGTCGCCTTCAAGATTTATTAAGCTCGGGTTTTCTGCGCCCGGTAAAAGGCGGGTGATTTCCGCCACAGTAGCACGTGGCGCGTGCAGCATCACATATTTACTCTCAGCAGCTTGTAGGACACCATCCAGACGTGCCAGCAAAAGCTCAAGTAAAGCCTGCTTGTCATCCGGCATGCCCCCCTGGCACCCGTATAAGGCCGCCGTGCTCTCAAACAATACGTCCAGTTCAACCAGATGATTGGCTCGTAAGGTAGTGCCGGTGGATACAAGATCCGAAATGGCTTCGGCGGTGCCCAGGCCCGGCGCAATTTCTACCGATCCGGACAACTTGACGATTTTCGCGCTGATGCCACGCTTGGTAAGCAACGAGCGAGTCAATGCGGGATAACTGGTGGCAATCCGCTGTCCATCCAGATCAGCAATCTTGTCTACGCCTGAATTCTCGGGAACTGCGATAGAGAGTCGGCAACGACCAAATTCCAGCCGGCGAAGTTC
This sequence comes from uncultured Wenzhouxiangellaceae bacterium, assembly GCA_964479355.1. Lineage (GTDB taxonomy): Bacteria > Pseudomonadota > Gammaproteobacteria > Xanthomonadales > SZUA-36 > SZUA-36. The sequence continues at coordinate 1,857 of CAYZLS010000316.1, forward strand.
TACAAGATCCAAACCATCATCATTTTCCAGCATGACTTCATTGGCGATGTTTTGCCCGACGATACCAAGATCACAAACACCATCGATCAACATGTGTGGAATGTCGTCATCGCGAACTAACAGCAGGTCAACCGGGAAATCCTGCCCATACCAGTAAAGCTTGTCCCGGCTGCGGGCAAAACGCAGACCACAACTTTGCAACAATGCCAACGAGCGCTCCGACAATCTGCCGGACTTTTGAATGGCTATCCTTATTCTGTTCATGATTTTCCCACCTGTTTCCGTTTTAACGCCAGCGTGTAGCCACCCTCGCCCATCGCTAGGAACCGGGCGACTCGACCGATTGTGGTAACGCTCACTCCCGTGATTTCACTGATCTCGCGATAACTACGGCCTTCTTTTAATAATAAGGCCGTCCACCAGCGGTCGACCATGGCTTCAAGTTCAGACGGAGTGCAAAGATCGAGCAAAAACTGGCGCACTTCAGCCGGCTCACTTAAGGTCAAAAAGGCCTCATATAAAGACTGGGCTGCTGCTTTTAATGTCTTTTTTTGCTGTTCATTATGTTGTTTCATGTTGCACCAGTGTAATAGTGTATTAACACATGATCAAATCATAAACCCAATCTTGCTGCAATACAAGCTATGCAGGTAACAATCTGCCTAGGAACCGTAGGTGAGCGCTGGTGGTCGTTACGGGCGGCAAGCTGTCCATGATAGGCAAGTTAATTGGAAATGAGAATCGTTTTGAGCATCTGTAAAATTACATTATTTGTTGTGAAACTATTTTTTTATATTTACAGTACAACATTATATAGTTCACATAAGTACTTGTACTTTAAATTAATATAGTATATTATTTGTACAGCCTTGGCGCAGTTGAACCAGCTGCTATCCGTCTTGCTGGCAAACAAGGAATGTCATGACTCAACATGGGCGCCTTGGCGGTTTAAACCATTCTTCTTTCCGATCAGCCGTTCCAAACCACCTATAATGACACTAACATTAATAACAACCGCTCTACTGCTACTGATCGCAGGTATCCTGATTTACAACCGACTGGTTCGTAACCGAAATCTGACTGATGAAGCCTGGGCAGGCATC
>CAYZLS010000317.1:0-2724 GCA_964479355.1 uncultured Wenzhouxiangellaceae bacterium
CCAGCGGAAAGATCGGCCTGGATTATATCGTTAGTGATGATTTACTGGTCTACGGGAGTTTCAGCAGGGGATTTAAAGGTGGCGGCTTCTCCGGCTCGATTAATTTTAATCCGAACGGGTTTACTCCTTATGAGCCTGAGACCCTGAATGCATTTGAAGCTGGGTTCAAATGGACAGCAGCGGAGGGTACAGTCAGATTCAACTCAGCTGTCTATTATTATGACTGGAAGGATTTTCAGGCAGCAACAGCTGTTGACATTGAAGGCATAAGAATAATTGTGCTTTCCAATGCTGGTGATGCCGAGATACTGGGTCTTGAATCGGAGCTAAACTGGGCTCCAACAGAACAATTCTCTTTACATTTAGGCTTGAACTTGATGGATGCGGAAATCGTTTCTGGGAATTTTGATGGTGATACGCCCGCGCATTCACCTGACCTCATGGTTAACGGTCTCGCCAAATATAATTTTGCACCAACAGGTTCTGGTCTCACGCCGTTTGCTCAGGTCGGTTTCAGCTACCAGGATGACATTGAATTCATTATTGCCAATCACCCTGGAGCAACGGAAGATGCCTATACACTGGTAGACGCCCGCATCGGGTTTACGTCAAAAGGCGGTAATTGGGAATTTGCAGCTTACGGATTCAATCTGACAGACAAGCTCTATCGTACAGAAGTATTCGGTCCCGGCTCCGGGTTTTTGCCAGGTCGAATTTTTTATGGAGCACCACGAACTTATGGCGTTAGTGTAAGTTACAGGCACTGATCTTGGATCTTACGCCAATCTGCTAATTTTGTATTTGCCGGGTGCCATATGGATCACCATATGGCACCCGGAAGCACCTTTCCGTTGTGATTGCACCTAGGCTGGATCTCTTACACAAGCAGGAAGAGCCGGAATACGCCCGGGGCGTTTTGGGTTTGATCATTTCCTGAAGCGAGTGATAAGGATAAGCAATGATTAGAACCAAACAATTAATTGTGGTTTTGACAGGATTTGCACTCAGTATTTGCGCTCATCATGCTGGCGCTCACGATACCAAAGTTCAGATGCTGAATCCGTACGGTCCGGTACCCGCCGAAGAGGCAGAAATGCTGGATGCACGTGAACCCATTACCGAACTGGGTGGTCAGCGATCGAATTACCTTGCCGGAAGCGAAGTCCTGGGTGAGAACGAGATACGGATCATCGCTCTTGGTTCCGGTATGCCGCGAGTCCAGCGCGCCCAGGTTTCTGCGTGCTGGTTGATTGAACTGGGTAACGGCGACTCATTCATTTTTGACATCGGATCCCGTTGCACCATCAATATTTCCCTGTTGGAAGTTCCCTGGGATACCTTCACCAAGGTTTTTCTCTCGCATTTACACGCGGATCACATCGGTGATTTGCCGTCGCTGCTGGCTGACGGCTGGGATATGGGACGAAGCATTCCGATCGAGCTCTGGGGTCCGAGCGGGGCGTCACCGGAGCTGGGCACCAACGCCATGGTTGAGCACCTGATGGGAATGTATCGATGGGATTACGCTTCCAAACTGGGTCGGGGGGCGATGTCTTCGTACACTATCAAAGTACATGAGTTTGACTATTCGAAAGAACAAACCATCTATGAAAGAAATGGCGTAAAAATAAATAGCTTCCCTGCAGTTCACACCATTGATGGGGCGGTCAGTTATAGCCTCGAATGGAAAGGCATGAAAGTTTCCTATTCAGGCGACACGGTTCCAACCAAGTGGTTTCTTAAAAACGCGAAAAATTCGGACGTCATTATTCACGAATGTTCTGATCCAATTGAGGTATTGATCGAGGATCGGGGATTTCCACCGGAAGCCGCATGGATGATCACGTCAACCGCACATACGCAACCGCGCTTAGTGGCGGAGATCTTCAAGGAATTGAATCCACGAATGGCGATCTGCTATCACTATGTCGCCAACGGCATAGACCGGTCAGAGAAGCTCTATGCAGCCGTAAGACCGCATCTTCCCGGCCCCTTTATGGTTGCCAAAGACCTGATGGTCTGGAATGTTACGCCTGATAACCTGATCGTGAGAACGGTGGTAGGCAGTGAATACAATAGTAAAAACCTTCCACGCAGACAGGAATCCCCCGACAAAAGTAAGTTAATTGAGCCATCGGATTGGCTCGATGACGGACGATGGGAATTGACCGAAATCTACCAAGAAGTGCTGGACGATCTTAAGCCTGAGTATCGGGATCGTATTCTGGAGCACGTATCCAAAAAGCACCTCCCACAACCCTGATGGCTTGCAAGCGCATAGCGCCAAGATATGGATGTGAAGACCCGAACAATACTTAGTCTGCTCTGCTTTTTGCTTGCCATTTTTCAAGCCAGCGCGAACGATTCTTTACTATCCGACGAGAATATCAATACTGCAAAAAGCCTCGCAGCAATTGCGCTGGCGAGCGATCATGCCCACACCCTGGTAAGAGATTTGACCACTAAAATAGGCCCACGTCTCGCAGGCAGCGATGCAGACAAGCATGCTGTGGCATGGGCAAAATCCACACTGGAAGAAGCCGGGTTTGATGTTGTGAAGCTGGAGCCGGTAAAATTCCCGGTTTGGAAACGCAAGCTTGAATCCGCCCGGGTCGTATCTCCCTATCCGCAATACCTGATCATTTCATCGTTGGGATTTGGTGGTTCCACTAATGGGGAGTTGGTCGCTCCGGTCGTCAGTTTCCCGTCACTTGTTGTTCTGCA
>CAYZLS010000317.1:2734-2959 GCA_964479355.1 uncultured Wenzhouxiangellaceae bacterium
GAACGCAGCCGAACCGGGGAAGATTACGGTGATGCAGCCCCGATTCGCTACCAGTCCAATAAATTTGCGAAGGAAAAGGGTGCAAAAGCATTGCTGATCAGATCGCTGGGGACTGGCCCACATCGTTTCGCACACACCGGCGCCATGACCTACGACGAATTCAGCACCAATCTCCCGGCTGCGGCGCTATCCAGACCAGATGCCGATCAGCTTGAGCGAATCCTG
>CAYZLS010000318.1:0-2955 GCA_964479355.1 uncultured Wenzhouxiangellaceae bacterium
AAGTTAAGCGCACCGGATGCCTGAATTATTCCTGTTGGTATTGCTACCCTTAGCGGCCTGGGCTGGTTGGGCATTGGCTAGGAGCACCGCCAGCAAGAGTGAGCGCAAGCGCAACCATCATATCAGCCAGCGTTATTTTCAAGGCCTGAATTACCTGCTGGATGAGCAACCTGATAAAGCGATCGCCGTGCTTATCGAAATGGCGGATGTGACTGCCGATACGATCGAAACCCATCTCGCACTCGGCAACCTGTTCAGGCGTCGCGGAGAAGTTGAGCGCGCTATCCGGATTCATCAAAATATCATTTCAAAACCAGGCTTGGATGAGTCGCAAAAGACGCGTGCACTGCTTGAGTTGGGTGAAGATTATATGCGCGCTGGCCTGTTTGATCGCGCTGAGCACCTGTTCAATGAGTTAACTGAGCGCGAATCTCAAGCGCCTTCAGCCTTACGCCACTTACTGGATATTTACCAACAGGAAAAAGACTGGGGAAAAGCCTTACAACAAGCACAGCGGCTTGAAATAGTTACGGATGAAAAAAAGGGCCTGGTCATGGCTCATTTCTGCTGCGAGATGGCTGAAGTCGAACTCAAAGCCGGTAAACCAGCGGCCGCCAGAAAGCATTTGCGCCAGGCCAGGCGCTACTACCCAGAGAATATCCGAGCGAGGTTTATTCTGGCGCGTATTGCACAGCAACAGCAAATGTTGACCGAAGCGCTAGCAATCTATGAAGAAATTGCAGAAATGGATGCAGAGCACATCCCTGATTTGCTGCCGACCTATTTAGAGGTCGCACAAACAATTAACGAGACTCCCCGGGCACTGAACCATATGGAGAGCTGGGCCCGGCAATACGACGGTGTCAGCTTATTGCTGGCTCAAACAAAGGCGACCCGTGAAGCGCAGGGGTTGGAGACCGCCACTCATTACCTGGCTGAAGCATTGACCCGCCGCCCATCTGTCAAAGGTCTCGATCACTTGATCGAGTTGAAACTTGAGGGTGGTCCGGCAACAGAGTCCGGTGACAAAATACTGCGCGTTGTTGCACAAAAATTATTAGCCCGACAACCGTCATATCGCTGTACCAATTGTGGTTATTCCGGTCATAGCCATCACTGGCAATGTCCCAGTTGCAAGAATTGGAGCACCACCCGGATCATCCGTGGCGTACTGGGTGAATAAACTGTGAATTTTTCCGCCATTCAATGGCCCGCTATACTTGGTTTAGCTTTAGTGGCTATGGGTACCGGTTTATTGAGCTATTTCAGCTCCAAGGGGGCGATTTCACTGGCCGGGTCGGCCGGGATGATAGTCCAACCCAGCGAGCGTCAGAGCCATCGGGTGGCAACTCCAACCGGGGGTGGTCTGGGACTGGTATTGAGCATTGTTGCCAGTACGGTTTTCTTGCAATTATATGTTTCCTTGCCTCCGTTCTGGTGGCAAGCCATGCTTCCCGGTGTCGTGTTACTGACAATTGTAGGTTGGCTTGATGATAAGCGGCCTGTGGCTTTGCTCGTGCGTCTGTCGATTCAGCTGATTGTCAGCCTGTGGCTGGTAGGCTACGCCTGTCTGCAACTACCGGTACCGTTATTGGGTTGGTGTTCAGGCGGCATCCTAGCAATGATCTGGATGATGAATTTATATAATTTTATGGATGGAAGCAACGGAATGGCAGGGTTTCAAGGCGTGTTTGCAGGGGCTGTAATGGCAGTTCTTTTTTATCTTGGGGAGCAACCCGCGCCGGCATTGTTATCAATGCTGGTGGCTGCCGCATGTGCCGGATTTTTGCCGCTGAACTTCCCACATGCGCGTGTGTTTATGGGTGATTCAGCCAGTGTGCCACTGGGCTTTATCTTTGCATCTCTGGCAGTTTATGGCTTAGTGACAGGTGCGCTTGGATTGGTTACCTCAATACTCGTGATGTCTGTATTTATTGTGGACACAACTTTGACACTGGCGAGCAGAGTATTCCGTCGGGAGCGGTGGTATACTGCCCACAAACAACACGTTTATCAAAGGCTGATCACCCACGGATGGGCGCATAGCCAAGTTTTGGTGGCTTATCAGGCTGTGAACGTGGTGTTGGTAGTGCCGGCTATTGTGCTGGCAGAGATTTACCCGCTGTATGCCATGGTGACAGCAGCGTTTGTGTTGCTTTTGCTCACAGCCTGCTGGTACACAATAAACTTAATGCTGGGCGTACTTGTTGTTGGGGAGCTGAAATGAAACGGATTATCGACGTCGTACGCCACCCACGGGCGGCCGTAGTTGGTCACGACCTATTCATGGTCTTCGTTTCCTGGCTCACCGTAAGCTGGTTGTTTGAGCGTACTAGCATTACACCATTGATTGTCAATTCCTCACTTCTTACTGAACTGATCATAGTACTCGTGCTGCAAGGCATTGTTTTGAAAGCCACGGGTCTGTACAGGGGTTTGTGGCGTTTTGCCAGTTTTCAGGATATGTGGAGCATCGCTCGCGCATCTGCCTTCGGAATTGTTCTGATTGCGGCACCGATCGTACTGATTCGAGGGTTTCCCATCAGTCACTGGATACCTGCAATTTTTAGCTACCCGATTTTGTTGTTTGTCCTGTTGGGGTTACCCAGGATGTGTTACCGCTTCTGGAAGGACTCCCGGTTGCCCGAGACTAAGTCAGTTAAAGGTATTAAACGGGTATTGATTCTGGGCGCGGGGCGCTCTGGTGCGTTGCTGGAAAGGGAACTGCAGCATCGTGGTGGTTTTATCGTGCTCGGGTTTCTGGATGATGACAAACGTTTGCGAGGCGCACAGGTGCACGGTATTCCGGTGCTTGCACCGATCGAGCAGTTGCCGAGTATTGGGGCGGACTACCATGTCGACCTAGCCATCATCGCAATGCCTTCTGCAAGCAATCAACAAATGCAGCGTATCGTCGAGATATGTGAGTTAAGTAAGGTCAAATTTCGCACCCTA
>CAYZLS010000319.1:0-372 GCA_964479355.1 uncultured Wenzhouxiangellaceae bacterium
CATGTACGGGATGCTGCGCAGTTGTCGAGATACTTGGGCAAGCCGGTCAAGGTCATCCTTAGCCGCGAAAAAGACGTCCAGAATAGCTGGTACCGCCCTGCGGTTACTTGCAGAATGTATAGTGAGTTTGACGGGAATAAGGTTACTGAGTGGCGTTATCGTCTATGTACCCCAAGTCTCAACTACAATTTACTCAAGGCTTTTCGTTCAATTCAATTTCCCCATTCGCTACCCAAATCCGAGGTGGAAAATATTGCACAGGGAGCGATGAACGACGATCACGAAAATATCGAAAGTGCACTCGAGCTCTATTATAAATTTGGTGATAAAAAAGTCGACCAACATTTTAGGAATGGTAGTGTGCCGGTGTTT
>CAYZLS010000319.1:382-2944 GCA_964479355.1 uncultured Wenzhouxiangellaceae bacterium
AGGCAACTCTTTCAACGGTTTTTTTATCGAAAGTTTTGTGGATGAAATGGCTCACAAGGTAGGTATGGACCCACTGGCATTTCGACTCAAGTATCTCGATCAGAAATCAAGACCCGCTCATGTGCTGAAGCTGGCGTCAGAAAAGGCAAACTGGGGACATACTGAGCCTGGGCGCTTCAAAGGCATTGCTTTTGAATTTATCAAGAATGCCTATGTTGCGATGGTGGCAGAAGTATCAATTGATAACGGCCAGATTAATGTACACAAGATCGTTACTGCGGTGGACGTGGGCAAGCGCATCAACCCGGATATTATCAATACCATTATTGAGAGTTGCATTGTTTGGGGTATGAGTGCATGTCTGCATGATAAGGTCACCATCAAGAATGGTAGTGTTCAGCAAAGTAACTTTCATGACTTTTCAGTGCCGCGAATAAACCAGACACCGGTGATGGAAGTTTACCAGGTAGACTCGAATCGCGATCCGGTAGGCGCTGGTGAGTGTGCCGTCGGTGCAGTTGCGCCCGCAATTGCTAACGCGGTATTCCAGGCCACTGGAAAGAGACTACGTTCTTTACCTTTGAAAATTTGATCAAGATAAAAATATTGCACCCGGGAGACGTGGTAATGAAAAAAAATATTACAGGAAAAATCACTGCTTTTTATTTCATTCTGGTGATGGCGATAACAAATACTCCAATCCATGCGGAAGGGGTCGGAGATAAGCCCAAACTGACCGGCCCAGCGGTTACATTGTTTACCTATGATCATCTATATGTTGGTGAGGATGGAGAAACACACTGGAAGACTGTCACCGTAGATTACAAGCGTTTTAAGTATGCTCACAATATTCCACCAATCTGGGCAGCGGTAGACGGCAAGTGGCAGGCGAAAAACTTGATACTCGCTGGTAACTCGCCAGCTTGGAATGCTAGATCCTTGCACCCGCCACGTCATCGCCAGATATTTATTGTGCTTACAGGTATTACAGCTTTCACCGCTTCTGATGGCGAGACCCGAGAATATGGTTCAGGTCAGATGATCCTGATGGAAGACAATAATAGTAAAGGGCATGGTTCCTTCGTGCCTAGTAAGGGATCCAGTATGGTGGCTATTATTCCATTAGAAGATGACTAGAATTTGTCTCAACATGATCCTTTTTCTTCATGCGGCGTTCTCGTCTTTCTCAATTGCTGAAGTACTATCGTGTATGTTCTGCTTTTTGAAGGGTTCGTACCTTGTCTGAAGAAAAAAATCTAATTTTGAGATAGGTTTAGTTTACAAGCAACTAATCACAAAGCAGGAAGAGATATTATGATTGATTTCAGTTTGACAGAAGAGCAACTTCAACTGGAGGACACCGTACGGCGTTTTGCTGAGGAGGAGATCAAGCCTGTCGCCGAGGAGATAGACAGGATTGCCAACCCCAGAGAATCCTTTCCTGTTGAAATTACGAAAAAGGCTACTGAACTTGGATTCCACGCCCTGATGGTACCGGAAAAATGGGGCGGTACGGGTGGAGGTTTGATTGAGTTTTCCATATTGATGGAAGAATTGGCTGTTGGTGACGTGGGTATTGGTATGAGTTATATGGCGACCAACACGGTTGCCAGAATGATTGCTAAACATGGAAGCGATGAACAGGCTGAACGTTGGCTGCAACCCTATTGTGATACTAATAGTGATAAGCATCATCTCTACGCCTTTGGTGGAACAGAGCCTTCTGGCGGCACCGAGATTTTCTGTCCGGATCCGAATCCTAAACTAGGCGTGCGCACTCACGCCAAGTGGGACGGAGATAACTACATTATCAATGGCAGCAAATGTTTTATTACTAACACCGGCTATGCCGAACTTTATGGTTGCCTCGTTCGTACCGACAAGAACAAGCCGAATATGGAGTCCTGTTCTATTTTCTTTCTGCATCCTGATACACCGGGTTTTTCCATCGGTAAAATTGAAGACAAAATGGGACACCGGGCGATGTCCAATGGCGAGCTTTTGTTTGATGATATGTTGCTGGGTAAGGATGACCTACTTGGTGAAGAAGGGGTGGGTTTGCCACAGATGATGGAGGTCTACAATGTCAATGGTGTAGGTACCGGTGCACTGGCAGTGGGCTTGGCCCGTGCCGCTTACGACATGGCTGTGAATTATGCAAAAGAAAGGGATACCTGGGGCCGACCGATTACCCAATATCAATCTGTGAGTAATATGCTGGTGGATATGAAGATGCAGATTGAAACGGCGCGTCTGTTGGTGCGGCGGGTTGCCTGGGCGGGTGATAGCGGTATCCATGATACTGAAGTGCACCATGCCATGGCAAAGGTATATCCAACGGATATGGCCAAAAAGGTGACTACTGATGCCTTGCAGATTTTGGGTGGCTCAGGTTACATGAAGGATTTTCCAGCGGAAAAATATGTTCGGGATTGTATGGTCATGCCTATCTATGATGGCACTAATGAAGTATTACGTCAGTTCATGGCCTTTGATATGTACAGTTGAACTATTTGAAATAGTCAAATGAGCCCAAGAAGTAACAAAGATACAAAACTAAAA
>CAYZLS010000320.1:0-847 GCA_964479355.1 uncultured Wenzhouxiangellaceae bacterium
GGTAATAAGGGCGTAATCTCCATGATAGTCCCGCAAGAAGACATGCCATACATGGAAGACGGCACGCCAGTTGATGTTGTGCTGAACCCCCTGGGTGTGCCGTCGCGGATGAATATCGGGCAAGTTTTGGAAACACATTTAGGTTGGGCTGCTAAGGGCCTTGGGAGTCGTATCTCCCAGATGCTCGAAGCCAAAGCCAAAACCGATGATTTGCGCAAATTTCTGCACCAGATCTACAACAGCGATCAATCGGCTCGTGTCAATATGAACAGCTTTTCTGCAGCTGAAATCAAGGAAATGGCGCATAACCTGACCGGTGGAGTGCCAATGGCAACCCCCGTGTTTGATGGTGCTTCAGAGGCTGAAATCAAGCACTTGCTCGAGTTGGCTCAATTGCCGGTTTCCGGCCAGACAATTTTGTACAACGGCCATACGGGTGACCCGTTTGATCGGCCGGTTACGGTTGGTTACATGTACATGTTGAAATTGAATCACCTGGTCGATGACAAAATGCACGCGCGTTCCACCGGTCCGTACTCTCTAGTAACCCAGCAGCCATTGGGTGGCAAAGCCCAGTTTGGCGGCCAGCGATTTGGGGAAATGGAGGTTTGGGCGCTCGAGGCTTACGGCGCATCTTATACGTTGCAGGAAATGTTGACAGTTAAATCTGATGACGTCACCGGGCGTAACCAGATGTACAAAAATATAGTCGATGGTAACCACGAAATGTCGGCAGGTATGCCTGAGTCCTTCAACGTTTTGGTGAAGGAAATCCGCTCGTTGGGTATCAATATCGAACTTGAAGAAACATGATGGGAGATATGCGGTGAGAGACATACTTAATCTC
>CAYZLS010000320.1:857-2940 GCA_964479355.1 uncultured Wenzhouxiangellaceae bacterium
TGAATTTTAACGCAATCCAGATCGGATTGGCGCCTCCTGACCTGATTCGATCCTGGTCCTATGGTGAGGTCAAAAAGCCTGAAACCATCAACTACCGAACTTTTAAGCCGGAACGCGATGGCCTTTTCTGTGCCTCTGTTTTTGGTCCGGTAAAGGATTACGAATGCCTTTGCGGAAAATACAAACGCATGAAGCATCGTGGTGTGGTATGTGAAAAATGCGGTACCGAAGTGACCTTGACCAAGGTTCGGCGTGAGCGCATGGCTCATGTCGATCTGGCTAGCCCGGTTGCTCATATCTGGTTTCTGAAATCACTGCCTTCGCGTATTGGTTTGATGCTGGACATGACCCTGCGTGATATTGAAAGAATTCTCTATTTTGAATCCTATGTCGTGCTGGACGAAGGCATGACGGAGTTGGAACGCGGAACTTTAATGACCGACGAGCAATATCTGGATGCTGTTGAGCAATACGGAGATGAGTTTGTGGCCAAGATGGGTGCGGAGGCAATATTTGAATTATTGCGCACCATTAATCTGGCTGAAGAGTTAAAGCAGCTGCGCAAAGATATCGGTGGAACGCGTTCAGAAACCAAACTCAAGCGCTTTTCCAAACGGGTCAAACTCGTAGAGGCATTTATTGATTCCGGTAATCGCCCCGAATATATGATCCTGACGGTGTTGCCGGTATTGCCACCGGATTTAAGGCCGCTGGTGCCGCTTGATGGCGGGCGTTTTGCAACCTCTGATTTGAACGACCTTTATCGCCGGGTCATCAACCGCAACAACCGTCTGAAACGACTACTTGAATTGAATGCACCGGATATCATCGTGCGCAATGAAAAGCGTATGTTGCAGGAATCTGTAGATGCCTTACTGGATAATGGTCGCCGTGGGCGCGCTATTACCGGTACCAACCGACGGCCATTGAAGTCTCTGGCGGACATGATCAAGGGTAAACAGGGGCGTTTCCGCCAAAACCTGCTCGGCAAACGGGTGGATTACTCCGGACGCTCGGTAATTGTGGTGGGGCCAACACTTAAGTTACACCAGTGTGGTCTACCGAAAAAAATGGCCCTAGAGTTGTTTAAGCCGTTTATTTTCAGCAAGTTGCAACGTTTTGGCATGGCTACGACAATCAAGGCAGCTAAAAAACTGGTTGAAGCTGAACGCACCGAGGTCTGGGATATTCTTTCAGATGTTATCCGTGAACATCCGGTGCTGCTAAACCGGGCACCGACATTGCACCGCCTGGGAATTCAGGCCTTTGAGCTGGTATTGATTGAAGGCAAGGCCATTCAGTTACATCCGCTGGTATGCACCGCATTCAATGCGGATTTTGATGGTGACCAGATGGCAGTGCACGTGCCCTTGTCAATTGAGGCACAGTTAGAAGCGCGTGCCCTGATGATGTCTTCAAATAATATCCTTTCACCCGCCAATGGCGAGCCCATCATTGTACCAACACAGGATGTGGTGCTGGGACTGTATTACATGACGCGGGAACTGGCAGGGGTAACCGGTGAGGGTATGTATTTTCTTGACGTTACCGAAGTTCACCGGGCGTATGAAAACAAGGCAGTCGACTTGCATGCCCGTGTCAATGTGCGTATCGACGAAATCATTATTTCTGAACATGGTGAGGAGCGACATGAAACTAACCTGATTGAAACCACTGTTGGGCGTACGCTGCTGGCCGATATCCGTCCCAATGGCATGCCGTTTTACCTGTTAAATAAGGCTTTGAAGAAAAAACAGATTTCCGGTTTGATCAATTCCTGCTACCGGCGTCTGGGTCTTAAGAAGACTGTCGTTTTCGCTGATAGGCTGATGTATACCGGTTTCCGCTACGCTACGATTGCGGGTGTTTCAATAGGTATTGACGATCTCGCTATACCTGAAGAAAAGAAAACCATTCTTGATGCTGCAGAAAACGAAGTGGTTGAAATCCAGAATCAGTATATTTCCGGCCTAGTGACTGCGGGTGAACGCTACAACAAGGTTGTGGATATCTGGTCACGGACCAATGAGCAAGTTGCACGTGCGATGATGGATAAGATGGGTAAAACCACGGCCACCAACCT
>CAYZLS010000321.1:0-2931 GCA_964479355.1 uncultured Wenzhouxiangellaceae bacterium
TCAACAACCCGAAACCCTGACAGGTTGAGTGGATCAGAGATCTTGGGCTTGACAACTTGCCTTGTTAACCATGCCAATTTACCGGGCAGACGATGTTCAGGGCAGTTGTTTGGCCATAGTAAGCGTATTGATGACTAATGGCACTTCAAGCTTTGCACCAAAAAGGCACAATCTGTGCCTTGCTCCGCCCGAGGGTAAGACTTAACCTTGCTGGATTGAAAGCGCAGATAAAAGAAGACTGTTGGGAGTGACAACCAGATGAACATGAATTTCGAGCAAGCCCGATCCAACATGGTAGAGCAACAGGTAAGGCCCTGGGAAGTTCTTGATGAGCGCGTTCTGGAGTTGTTTGAAACGATCCAACGCGAAGATTTTGTACCCGTGCGGTTTCGCAAGATGGCATTTTCGGATCTGAACATTCCGCTGGAGCATGGCCAGCACATGATGAAACCCATAGTGGAGGGCCGCTTATTACAGGCTCTGGAGCTGCAACCGGATGAGACTGTGCTGGAAGTAGGAACCGGTAGTGGGTTTATTACAGCTTGCCTGGCACAATTGGCTAACCGGGTCGTCAGTGTGGATTTACATGAGCAGTTTACCCATGAGGTGGCAGGTAAGCTGGCAGAAAAAAAGATTCGAAATGTGGAGCTCGAGAGCGGTGATGTCATGTCTGGATGGCAACCGGAGCAAGCTCATGATGTGTTGGTGGTAACCGGGTCAGTTCCGGCAGTACCCGAACACTTTCGCGGTTGGGTTAATCCACGCGGACGCATGTTTGTGGTTAGTGGTGAGGCACCCGCCATGGAGGCAAAACTACTAACGAAATTGAATGCAACCGAATGGCGCGAAGAGAGTCTGTTTGAAACAGACTTGGCAAGATTGACAAACGCCGATGCAGCGCCCCGGTTTGAATTTTAAACGCCTCTGGTTTTTCACCATACAGCATAGGCACCGTAAGGGATTTTAGGAGTTGGTTATGCAGTTCAAAGTTAAACATTATCAGCTATTGCTACTTGCAGTAGCGCTTGGTTCTTCACCGGTATTTGCAGTAGACCTAGTTGGCGTACATGACCTGGCGGCCAGAAATGACCCCCAACTGAAGGCTGCGGCGTTTCGCAGGGACGCTACCGGCGAGAATAAGCGCCAGGCCTGGTCAAATTTGTTACCGACTTTGAGCGGGTCTGCCTCCGCCACCAAAGGTGATAACGAAGTTGGCATAGATGGTATTAAGGTTTCAGAATCCGATATTGATACTGAGAACTACAGCTTGAATTTGCGCCAATCGTTATACGCTCAAAGCAATTATGAGCAACTTGACGTAGCCCGTGGGCAGATTAGTCAGGCCCAGGCAATTTATGATATTGCCTATCAGAATTTTCTGGTGCGTGTTGCCGGGGGGTATTTTGGCGTGTTAACGGCAAAAGATGGGGTGATCTTTGCAGAAGCCGAAGAAAAAGCGCTGCAACGACAGTTTGAGCAGGCAGAACAAAGGTTTGAGGTGGGTTTAACAGCAGTAACCGACGTGCATGAAGCGCGCGCCAGTTATGACAACGCACGTGCCCGTGCGATTGTTTCGCGTAACAATCTGGCCGATGCAAACGAGGCGCTATTTGAATTGACCCGGCAATATTTCAATGCCGTTGATCCACTGCAAGAGGTGCTGCCGCTGGTCAAACCATTACCTGAAAATCAGAGTGAATGGGTGGGTCTTGCAATGCAATACAACCCGGCTGTCATCGCGGCACAAAAAAGCCTGGAAATAGCTGATGCTACCGTGCGGCTACAACGTTCTGGTCATTTTCCAACCCTTGACCTGGTTGCCAGCACGGGTCGGTTTACCAACAACGAATTTCTTATCCGGGATGATTTCCAGCAACCTATTGGTAATGTTCCACTGACCTCTGATGATAACCGCATCAGTTTGCAATTAAGTGTGCCGCTGTACCAGGGTGGGTTGGTTTCGTCCAGAACCCGCCAAGCTCGCTACACACTTAATGCCGTCAATGAAGACCTGGAACAACAGCAGCGGGCCGTTATCAGGCAGACCAATAACGCCTACCGAGCGGTTATTGCAGGAATTGAGCAAGTGGGCGCCTTTGGCCAGGCGCTGATATCAGCAAAAAGCGCATTGGAAGCCACCCAGGCCGGTTTTGAAGTGGGTACGCGCACCATCGTTGACGTATTGATTGCACAGCAACGTTACTACCGGGCACTACAGGACAATTCAGCAGCACGACATACCTACATTGTGGATCATCTTCGCCTCAAAGCAGCGGCTGGCGTGCTTGCAGAAGAAGATCTGCAAAAGATCAACAGTATTCTGAAATAACCCTCCGACGATTCGGTGGCGTATCACCATGGCTGACCTCGATCGCTGATCTGGCCTTGTCAGAATAGCAGTACACCAGTTCTTAGGGCTCGTTGAAAACGAGATCTTTGGCCGGTATACGAGATGCGCGGTTTGCAAAGCAAGTTGCTGCGTTTCATCCAGACGGGAACATTTCAGAAGGTGGGCAGCAACAAGCTGGAGAAAGTTGATATCCGTTTTGTATGCGCTACCAACAGGGACTCCCTGGAGATGGTCGAAAAGCGTACGTTGCGCGAAGACCTGTACTATCGTCTACACGTGATCCCCATGCACTTGCCACTGCTGCATAAATGTGGGGACGACATCATGTTGATAGCACGCAAGTACCTCAAGGACTTTTCTGAAGAAGAAGGAGAAAACTTCAGGGGCTTTTCGGCGGGCGCGGTGCGGTTGATCACTCGCTATCATTGGCCCGGAAACGTCCGCCAGCTACAGAATATCATTCGAAATATCGTGGTTTTACAAGAAGGTGAGGTGTTCACTTCGAAAATGCTACCAGCATTGATGAACGGTGGTTCAGGCGCGGCAACGGCGCATTCGCCCAGCATGCAGCCTAATTTCAG
>CAYZLS010000322.1:0-596 GCA_964479355.1 uncultured Wenzhouxiangellaceae bacterium
TCTGCCAATTGCCCTCCTTGGGCTCTACTGACCAGGGAGGTACTAGACGCCGAGTAGCAGTTCAACCGGTGCGCGCAGAATGTCGTAAGAATTGCGTGTGATGTCGTAATTCCTACGGCATGGAGGCGCAATTCCTACACATTCTGCGCAGATCAGTGCAATCCAGGGCGGGAAAGTCACGCATAACTCACGCACGGCGGCACGGACGTCAGAAGCCGAAAGACGCGGAACCCTTACAACGTAACGGTTCCGCTGGTCGGGCTGGCCGGATTTGAACCGGCGACCTCTTGACCCCCAGTCAAGCGCGCTAACCAAGCTGCGCCACAGCCCGTGGCCGGAAATGCTACCGGAGCCAGTCGATCAACCAGGCAATGCCCTGGACCAGACGCAGAAGCAGGTACACCGCCGTAGCCCCGACGAGCAGCTTGAAGGTGAAGGGGGCCTTCTCGTCGACCGCCGGTCTGGTCATACCGGCGGATCGCCGTGGTGTCGATTGGAAAACTCCCGATCCTTGTGGGGGGCATTGGCGAGGCGAGTGATCAGTTCGTCCCCCAACTCCTCGGGCCCTCTCGAGCGAGCTTGTTCGGATTCAGCTC
>CAYZLS010000322.1:606-2924 GCA_964479355.1 uncultured Wenzhouxiangellaceae bacterium
CACAAAGGAGCTCGACGCGATCGCGTACGAACATCTTGCCCCGTTCGACCAGACGCTCGCGATACTTCTCGGGCCCTCCCGAGCGAGCGCGTTCTGATTCAGCCCCAAAACGATTGTTTTCAACCACGAGGACTCCTCTTGGTCCGGGTCCGTGCGATTAAGCGTATCGGCGAGCCGAGGAACTCGTACTCGTTACGAAGCCGGCCCTCGAGATACCGAAGATAGGCGGAGCCGGGGGCACCGCCCCGAACGAAGAGCACGATCGTTGGTGGTTCGGTCCCTGCTTGAACCGCGTAGAGAATCCGCGGTCGACGGCCCTTTCGTACCGGAGGGGGGTGTGCCTCCTGAAGCCGACGTATGAGCCGGTTAAGTTCCGGTGTCGGAATTCGGGTCCGGCGCGCCTCTAGAACGGCAGTGACTGCCGGGCCGATCCGCTGGATCCGGGACCCGGTAAGTGCCGACATACGTAGCACCGGAGCCCAGGAGATGAAGGCCAACCGATCGCCTACTCCGTCCTCCACCCACGACTTGGCTTCCTCGTCGGCTGCATCCCACTTGTTGAGAATCACTACCACTCCGGCGCCTGCCTTAGCGATCTCTTCGGCTAGTCGTTGCTCCTGATGCGTGACCCCTTCGGTGGCGTCGACTACGAACAGCACGATGTCGGCGGCTTCGAGTGCCTGCTTGGCGCGGATCACCGAGAAGAACTCGGTGTTGTCCTTGACTCGCGAGTGGCGGCGGATACCGGCGGTGTCGAACATGGTGACAACGAGGCCGTCGAGGTCGACTTCCGCGTCGATGGGATCACGGGTCGTCCCGGGTAACGGACTGACCAACACTCGTTCCGAGCCGAGGAGCTTGTTGAGGAGGGTAGATTTTCCCACATTGGGTCGGCCGATAATGGCGAGTATCGGTTGCTGAAGTCCATCGGCAGTGTCGCCGTCAAGTAGGGGCGGGAGATCAGTGACGATCTGATCTAGTAGACCACCAATGTTGCGCCCGTGGAGGGCGCTGACCGGTATCGGTTCCCCGAGTCCGAGTGTCCACAGGTGGTCAAGGTCTGTTTCCAGTCTCGGTCCATCCGCCTTGTTGGCAACAAGTAGGTGGGAGAGTCCGGAGGATTGAACGAGGCGAGCAATTGCTAGATCGTCGTCGGTTAACACGGTGGTGGCGTCGGCGATGCACACCACTAGATTGGCACCTCTCAATGCTGCTTCAGCCTGGCCTCGGATCCCTTTGGTGAGCTCATCTCCTCCAACTTCCCAGCCTCCGGTATCCACTATCAGAAAGTCGCGGCCGCCCCATTCCGTCTGAAACTCGCGACGGTCCCGGGTAACGCCCGGTTTCGCCTCGACGACAGCTGCGCGGTGGCGTAGCACGCGGTTGATGAACGTGGATTTGCCCACGTTGGGACGTCCGACGATCGCGACAATCGGAAGCAGACTCACGGTGTTGTCGGCCTCGATGGCCGGAGGGCGATCACCTCATGAAGGATAGGGCCCACGCTGTAGTCGTCCCTACTATGCCGATCATGATCGACACCGTCGTTCTGGCGGCACCACGCGGGTTCTGTGCAGGCGTAGAAATGGCAATCAAAGCCTTGACGTGGATGGTACGCGTGTTTCCGGCACCGGTGTATTGCTACCACGAGATCGTGCATAACGCCTCGTTGGTAGAGGACTTCGAGCGAGCCGGGGTGATCTTTGTCGAGTCAATCGATGAGGTACCCGAGGGGGCACCCGTAATGCTTTCAGCCCACGGATCGGCACCGGAAGTTGTTGCTGCAGCGCAGGATCGCGGCGGTGTGATAATCGACGCCGTGTGTCCGCTAGTGACGAAGGTTCACCACGAAGTGAAGAAAAGGGCTGCCGACGGATTCGACATCATCTACGTTGGGCACCACGGCCATGACGAGGCAGTCGGCACGATTGCCGAGGCCCCTGAGGCGGTGACGATCGTCGATCCCGCCGAGGGACTCGACCGTTTCGTTCCTCGCGACCCGTGCCGCGTTGCTCTTGTCGCCCAAACGACGCTGGGATTGCTTGAGTGGGAATCGGTCCGCGATGACGCCGAGCAGCTGTTTCCTGAACTCTGGACTGCGCGGCGAAGCGACCTCTGTTACGCAACGACGAACCGCCAGGAGGCGGTCACGGCTCTGGCGAAACGCTGCGATGTCGTCCTGGTTGTCGGTTCCGAGAATTCGTCGAATACGCAGGCTTTGGTACGAGTAGCGAAGGCACTTGGCACCCCTTCCTTTCGGGTTGATGGGGCTGAAGCCGTTGATCCGAGGTGGCTTGCCAGTGCGGCAACGGTGGGCG
>CAYZLS010000323.1:0-2914 GCA_964479355.1 uncultured Wenzhouxiangellaceae bacterium
AATCTGTATGCGGCGTTGGCAGCGTACAGGACGAACAGCGCAAACGATCGGGTGATGTATGGGTCCGACAACAGCGACAAAACCCGGATTGGGGGCCCTGGTGAAGGCACCGTTCCCGATCTGTATCGGCAAGTGAACACCGTCGCCATAGCGCGGGGAGAGGAGCCATTCACCGATGAAGAGTTGGCCGCCATCATGGGTGGCACCGCCGCCGATGTTTACAAGATCGAGAACTGAATATGCCCACGGTTGATTGTCATATACATGTGACCGAGATTCCGGAGCATGCTCCGGAGTGGTGGGTGACGGAAATGTATGCGCCTTGGGGTGGGGCGGCAGAGTCGGTGGACGGGCAGGCGGCGGTGGCCGGCTTGGATGCGGCCGGTATCGATATCGGAGTGATCCAAGGGGGAGATATTCGACGTACCACGTATCACCCCGATTATCCCGACGATCATCGGATACTCATTCCCAACGATTGGGTGGCAGAGCAGGTCGGGTTGTCCGAGGGTCGTTTGTATGGGATGGCTGCGATGGACCCGTTGCGGGATGTTGCAGCAGCGTTGTTGGAGTTGGAGCGCTGTGTTAAGGAACTGGATTTTCGGGCTTTGAAGATGGTGCCTACTTATCACCATTACTCACCGAAGGATCGGCGGTTGGATCCAATTTATGAGAAGTGCCTGGAGTTGGATATACCGGTGATGATTCATATGGGGTGGACGGCGACGATCAACTCGGCGATGGAGTTCCAGAACCCGGTGCAGCTCGATGATGTGGGGCGGCGGTATCGGGATTTGAAGGTGATCGTGGCCCATCTTGGTTATCCGTGGGTGGGTGAGGGGATCGCGGTAGTGGCCAAGCATCCCAACTTCTATGCCGAGATGGCGGGTTGGGTGGCGTGGGGTCCTGAGGTGCTGGCGCAGGCGTTCTTGAAGCTCAAGGAGCTTCGTGCGATTGATCGGGTGGTGTATGGGTCCGACAACGTTGATGCCACCGATTTATATCGCGACGCTCAGGAGCTGGCCGGGCAGAATGGCGGTCCGGGTATCACCGACGAGGAGATGGATGCCATCATGGGCGGTACCGCCACCCAACTCTTCAGAATTCCTAGCTAACAACCAAACGACACCCGCCGAGAGGAGGGCGCATGCCCACGGTTGATTGTCATATACATGTGACCGAGATTCCGGAGCATGCTCCGGAGTGGTGGGTGACGGAAATGTATGCGCCTTGGGGTGGGGCGGCAGAGTCGGTGGACGGGCAGGCGGCGGTGGCCGGCTTGGATGCGGCCGGTATCGATATCGGAGTGATCCAAGGGGGAGATATTCGACGTACCACGTATCACCCCGATTATCCCGACGATCATCGGATACTCATTCCCAACGATTGGGTGGCAGAGCAGGTCGGGTTGTCCGAGGGTCGTTTGTATGGGATGGCTGCGATGGACCCGTTGCGGGATGTTGCAGCAGCGTTGTTGGAGTTGGAGCGCTGTGTTAAGGAACTGGATTTTCGGGCTTTGAAGATGGTGCCTACTTATCACCATTACTCACCGAAGGATCGGCGGTTGGATCCAATTTATGAGAAGTGCCTGGAGTTGGATATACCGGTGATGATTCATATGGGGTGGACGGCGACGATCAACTCGGCGATGGAGTTCCAGAACCCGGTGCAGCTCGATGATGTGGGGCGGCGGTATCGGGATTTGAAGGTGATCGTGGCCCATCTTGGTTATCCGTGGGTGGGTGAGGGGATCGCGGTAGTGGCCAAGCATCCCAACTTCTATGCCGAGATGGCGGGTTGGGTGGCGTGGGGTCCTGAGGTGCTGGCGCAGGCGTTCTTGAAGCTCAAGGAGCTTCGTGCGATTGATCGGGTGGTGTATGGGTCCGACAACGTTGATGCCACCGATTTATATCGCGACGCTCAGGAGCTGGCCGGGCAGAATGGCGGTCCGGGTATCACCGACGAGGAGATGGATGCCATCATGGGCGGTACCGCCACCCAACTCTTCAGAATTCCTAGCTAACAACCAAACGACACCGCGGCCGTGACACGGCGATGAAAGAGGAGTGCTATGCCGATTCCCGATATGAGTGACCGAAGCCTTCACGAGTTGATCTCGCTGGAGGGGCGCAACGCCGTTGTCACCGGTGGGGCTCGCGGGATCGGGCAGGCCGTCGCGGCGCGATTGGTGGAGGCTGGGGCCGGGGTTCTGATCGGTGATCGTTACGTCCACGGTGCCGAAACTGCCGCCGCGGGTCTCGGTGAGCGAGTGATCGCTGGCGGGGTTGACGTCGCCGAGCCGCGTTCGGTGGCGGCCCTCGCTGACCGGGCCGAACACGAATTGGGTGGGATCGATATCTGGGTCAACTGCGCCGGAATCTACCCCGAGGATTCAGTGCTCAACGCCGATGACGACCGATGGACCCAAGTCCTGGATGTCAACCTGCGCGGCACCTATCTCGGCGCCAGCGAAGCGGCCCAACGGATGGTCGCACGCGGTGCTGGGGGCGTGATCATCAATATCTCGACAGCGCCGGCCTATATCCACGAAGGCGCTCCTCACTACGTGGCCTCGAAGGCGGGAGTGGTGGCTCTCACTACGCGGTTGGCGACCGAGTTGGGCAAGGACGGGATACGGGTCGTGGCCCTGGCTCCGACCGTGATTCTCACACCGGGCATGGAGGAAGCTGCCGATCAGGGTGAGTGGGATCTCACTGCTTTGGCCGCCGAGATGGGGGAGGAGATCCCCTTGGGAAGAGTCGGGGTACCCGACGACGTGGCCCGTGTCGCCCTCTTCTGCGCCTCCGACCTCGCCCTGCTGGTTACGGGCTGTGAGATTCGCGTCGACGCGGGCCAGCGTTAGGAGTCTCCTGCGGCTTGATCTGAACGCGATGCTGCCTCCCCGGTGGGGGAG
>CAYZLS010000324.1:0-361 GCA_964479355.1 uncultured Wenzhouxiangellaceae bacterium
TATTAAAATCAGCTCTGCACGCGAGCGGGGGTCCATCGCAAAGCCGTTCATCTTGCGTCCCGACATACCTGCCATTGAGCCGGGACTGCCACGTGGATCATCGTGAAATCGTTTAATTTGTTCGTCCGTGGGTTCGATACCCAATGCCATGGCACAGCGGTGGATGGTTCCATACAGGTTTGACACTACCGGCATATCAAACCCCTTCACATTTTCAAACAGCACCGCCTTGTTGGGTCCATTTTCACTGTGTTGTACTATCGCTGATAATTCAAAGTTACGTGGATCAACTTCCTCCGTCACAACGATGATATCGCCAGTCTCTTTCAACCACTCAATATAATCGCGCATGTTTTCTCGT
>CAYZLS010000324.1:371-2913 GCA_964479355.1 uncultured Wenzhouxiangellaceae bacterium
CAACATACTGACTCGCCTGCAGGTCAGTACTGGCGGCTTGAACTTTTTCTGCGACATTCATCGGTGCTCTCCTCTTCTGATTAATACCTAGTGGAAATATTTACTGTTTTGTTAAAAAAACAACAGCTTAACAACCAGTCACAATAAGTTTAGTTCGGTTTTACAATTGCGAGTTTCATCAGGTGTTCGAAAGTGATTTTCGCGATGTTCCCAACCGGCTGCGGACCTTTCTTAATAATACTTACAGTTTAATCATAATAATTTAATTGACAATTTTATTATCCTGCATCCTGTCCTTCACTCTCTCATTACCGCGAATTCGTCACCATGAAATTCACGCAGCAGCCACGTATTCCCTATGACACTGGTTACACTGGCCAATTCGCTATTCCGCATTAACGTCACCGGGGTTAGTTAGTATCCCATACCCATTTGATGTCGTCGTCATGGACAACCGGCGGTTCAGCCGACTGCCAATTCACCGCCTCGTTTATATCACCTGTGCCGCTGTAACACGCTACGGAGGGGTACGGATACAATGGCCGGGTACACAGCAACCCACCATGGTTATCAGCCCTGCGGTCGTGATCCTTATACTGGGCAGCCACTAGGCGATCAGGGGGTAGTTTGTTCTCTACCCAGTCAACAATAGTAGTGAGGCAATCAACGGTATCCGGTACATCACCACCTCGGCAATGAAACAAGTAACAACAAAAGTGCCGTGCTTAATTGCAGGGGCAGTTTGACTTGCATTTTGCCTATTAAAAACATGTTTTTATTGATCCGATCCCTTACGATACAATTCTCGTAACTTTGAATCACAATTAAACTGGTATTGCGATAAATAAGTGCAAAATTAATCGTAAAATGCCAGTGTTGATTTTCTACTTGTAATCACTCAGACCGAAATGCTGGTCAAGATAGGAAACAATACTCTCAATACTCGTCGCAGAAATCGAGATTTCACCTCGTTCCAGCATGTTTTTTGTATATCGTCGCCAGCTATCAGCACTCCTG
Organism: uncultured Wenzhouxiangellaceae bacterium; assembly: GCA_964479355.1. Taxonomy (GTDB): domain Bacteria; phylum Pseudomonadota; class Gammaproteobacteria; order Xanthomonadales; family SZUA-36; genus SZUA-36. The sequence goes on from CAYZLS010000324.1 coordinate 1,389, forward strand.
CGTGTAGCAACAATTCGGCCCAGATCGTGGCAACTACGACAATATCCCTTGATTAATCCTCTGCCTATTCCCTCAGGTAAGCTAATGTTTTCACTGCTGCCACTGTTGTCAGCCTGAAGCGGCGCGTCAGGGGGCAATGCCCCGGTTTTCATGGCCCCCGCTAAATCCGGCCCGTAATGTTGGACCAGGTAGTCGATCACCAACTCCATTTCATCAGCATTCAGCTGTGTACCGGCAACGACCATCTTGTGTACGTTATTTTCCCATCCCAGTCTGCCGTCACGCGTCTTTTCAATCATGTGTAAACCGTGACATTGAGTACAGGCGGATTCATACAAACGCTTACTTGCACTATTTTCTGCGTCATCTGCAGCAATAATGACATTACTGAAAGTAAACAGCATGAAAACTATGGACAAGTTTATGATACAGACATTTATTAAGGAACAGCCGGGTTTAAACATGATCAGGCCTGATTTTTCCGCAATGAACTTATGAAAAATTCCGGGTGCCAGGTTGAGTTGGCAAGATTGCCGGTACGCTCAACATGCACATCCAGCAGGTACGACCTGTCCTCTACGATCGCCTGCATAGCCCTTTGTACAGACGGCTTTATCTGCTCAGGTTTGTCAACGATTTCCCCTTCAACATCAAAGCCGGCCGCCAGTTTTACATAATCAACATCCGGGTCACCCAGGTAACACACCAAATCTCGTCCTGTTTCATAGCAACGACCGCGGCCAGTCATAATCCTGTTACGTTCATTGTTATAACTACGATTATTCATCACTATGACAATGATTGGGGCCCTGTACCGCGAGTAGGTCCACAAGGGTTGAGGACCACTAAACAGAAAACTGCCGTCAGAAACAATGGCAACGACGGGACGATCAGGCATGGCCAGCTTGACACCAAAGGCAGCCGGCAGCCCCCAGCCCAATGTAAAGCCGGTATTAAAGTAATAATCCTTGTCATCAGGACCATAAGTCAGGTAGTTATCAATTGCCCACCTGTAGGAATCATTGTCCGAGACGATAACCGTATCCTTTTCCAAGATATTTTCCAGCTCCACCAGCAGGCGTTCAGCGCTGACAGGATCGTTATCCCATTTCTTGCTGGCAATCTTTTGATAAACCTCATTTTTCCCGGCTTGATACTCCCTGGCACGGTGCAGCCGGTCAGATGCTGTCCTCTTCAGGTTACGGGAAGATGATTGTTGCTTGACCTGTTCTATCAAGTCAGTCAGCGCCAGTTTCAAATCGGCGACAATGGCCAGTTCAGTAGGATAGACACGTGCCACATTTTCCGCATCCAGGCGCACTTGAATCAGTTTGACTTGAGATTCAATCTGTAAATTCGGACGGGCAATTGGCATACGAGAACCCAGGTTAAGCATTACATCTACTTTTCCGGGGTAGCGGGATGTGCTTCTATAGTTACCGAGATACAACGGATGCCTGGTGGGGAATGGTTTGGACCAGGAGCTTGTCCAGTCTTTAACTACGGGTATACCCAATAATTCAGC
>CAYZLS010000325.1:0-2900 GCA_964479355.1 uncultured Wenzhouxiangellaceae bacterium
GGTTGCGGCGTTCCGCCATGGATAATGACGGGTTTGTCGTGGTTTGTGGTTTCAGGGTTTGCCATGATATTCCTTGGTCAGTTATGCCGCTCGCCCGGAGGGGCTTATGCAATTGAACCGGTACGCTTGCCTAATGTAATTCAGGGCGATGTACCCTTCAAGCTGATAGACGGAAATATGGGCTCTGGATCAGAAAAATCAATGTTGCAGTCGGGCAGTTATCGAGGAATGGTTCACTTTAAGGCACTAAACGCCTTGCGGTCAGGCACCTGCGGAGGTTGCAACTTTGGTCCCCGAAGAGAGCGTTCGTCTCGCCCACAGGTCTTTCGGGTATATCAGGTCTTAGGGGCACTCAATTAGCCTGTGGCTTCGTTATTGCCAGTATTTTCGTAAAGAATGAACGGCTCTGACTCACCGTCGATAACGCTTTCATCAACCACTACTTTGGAAACATTTTCCATTGACGGCAGTTCATACATACTGTCTAACAAGGTACTTTCCAGAACAGTACGTAAACCGCGTGCGCCGGTTTTACGCGCCATGGCGCGTCGTGCGATTGCAAGTAAAGCCTCCTCACGTATGTCCAATTCGGCCCCTTCCATGGAAAACAATTGCTGGTATTGCTTAAGCAATGCGTTCTTCGGCTCAACCAGGATGCGTACCAACGCGGTTTCATCCAGTTCCTGTAAGGTGGCAACGACTGGCAGGCGACCCACAAACTCTGGTATCAAACCATATTTCACGAGATCTTCTGGTTCCACATCACGCAGCAATTGGCCAATATTTTCGGTCGCTTCCTGACTACGAACCTCAGCCGCAAAGCCGATTCCAGACGCGCTTGAGCGGGCCTGAATAACTTTTTCCAGACCTGAAAAAGCACCGCCACAGATGAACAGTATCTGGCCCGTATCAACCTGCAGAAATTCCTGTTGAGGATGTTTACGACCACCCTGAGGTGGTACCGAAGCGATGGTTCCCTCAATTAATTTCAACAGAGCCTGCTGCACACCTTCTCCGGATACATCCCGGGTAATAGATAGGTTTTCAGCCTTGCGCGAAACCTTGTCTATCTCATCGATATACACAATGCCTGTTTGCGCCTTTTCGACATCATAATCACACTTTTGCAGTAATTTCTGGATGATGTTTTCAACATCTTCTCCCACGTAGCCTGCTTCTGTCAGGGTAGTGGCATCTGCAATGGTGAACGGGACATTGAGCATTCTAGCCAGCGTTTCAGCCAGCAGGGTTTTACCTGAACCGGTCGGCCCAATCAGCAAAATATTGCTCTTGGCCAGTTCTACATCGTCTTTTGAGGCTCGTGGCTCCAGCCGTTTATAGTGGTTATAAACAGCCACTGAAAGCACTTTCTTCGCGTGTTCCTGGCCGATGACAAAATCGTCCAGAAATGTGTGGGTATCTTTGGGTGTGGGTAGTTGCTCGCGCTCGGTACCACCAACATCTTCCAGTTCTTCACGGATAATGTCATTGCACAGTTCTATGCATTCATCACAGATATAAACACTCGGCCCCGCAATCAGCTTGCGTACCTCGTGTTGGCTCTTACCACAGAAAGAACAATAAAGAATTTTACCGTCCGTGCCTTTGCTATCTTGATCGCTCATTTCACTTCATCCTGCATCCTGCGGAAAATTCTACTATTTTTTACTACTGCCGTCATCCTTTCTGCTCTCTATCAATGCATCAATCAAACCGTAATTCCAAGCTTCTTGTGCACTCATGAAATTATCCCGCTCGGTATCCCGTGCAATATCCTCTACAGATTGACCGCTATGGACTGCCAAAATTTCGTTTAACTGAGAGCGGATTTTAAGAATTTCTCGGGCATGAATATCGATATCCGTTGCCTGGCCCTGGAAACCACCCAGTGGCTGATGAATCATCACCCGTGAGTGCGGCAGGCAATAACGCTTGCCTGTGGCGCCTGCGGCGAGCAGCATTGCCCCCATACTCGCAGCCTGACCGATACACATTGTGCTGACATCGGGCTTAATAAACTGCATGGTGTCGTATACGGCCAAGCCTGCACTAACTACACCACCGGGACTGTTGATATAAAAATTAATATCTTTTTCCGGGTTTTCCGACTCAAGAAACAACATCTGGGCAACAATCAAATTAGCCGTGTGGTCATCAACCGGCCCAACCAGAAAAATCACACGCTCTTTCAGTAAGCGCGAATAAATATCATAGGCCCGTTCACCACGTGGCGTTTGTTCTATCACCATCGGAACGAGGTTCAGTGCCCGTGTCTCATTATTCATGTTGCTTGACCCGCTGCCTTTGCTGCTGCATTGATGGCTTCCTGAAAGCCCATAGGTTTAGCTGTTACTTTAGCGTTTTCGACTACCCAGTCAACCACCTGGTTCTCCAGCACTGAGTTTTCGATGGCTTGCAATAAGCGCTGGTCATTGTAATACATTTGTACCACCTCACGCGGCTCTTCATAGGTTTGAGCCACTTCCTCGATGGCCTCTCGTACTCTGGCTCCATCAATGACTATCTCATTTTGTCGGGCAAGCTCGGCCAACAATAATCCACTACGTACCCGCTTCCTCGCCGGCTCTGTAAATGGTTTCAGCATTTCAGTGGTAACTTCAATCTCTGCCCCCTGCAACACTTGCTGCAAAAGATTATGTGCTTCATTGTTAACAATGCTCTCAGGCACTGCCATATCAGCATGCATATCCAGCAAGCGTTCAGCTAGTTGGGTTTTTAGTTGGGTGCTGACTGCCTGGCTCAATTCACGATCCAGATTGCTTCTTATCTCTACATTGAGATCGTCTGCAGACCCACTTTGAACCCCAAATGACTTGACAAAATCAGCATCAACTTCAGGCAGCTCACCCACTTGAACTTTGGCCAAAGTCAGTGCCACT
>CAYZLS010000326.1:0-923 GCA_964479355.1 uncultured Wenzhouxiangellaceae bacterium
GCTCAGTCGATACAAGAAGATTTGCTGCGAACTGAAGAAGAGTTGGTGGACGTACAACAGGAAAACAGCTACCTGAATGAGCGGATTCAAGCACTGGAAGCTGAATTGCAGGCGCAAGCCGAAGCGCCTGTCGGCGTTGCAGATACGGACCTGTCTGCATTGGAGTCCGGGCTGGCAGTGCAGCGTTTGTCCGACCAGCCTGAAACGCCAATTGCTTTAACACCTGGCGGAGAAGATGAACCGTGGTATGCCGGACAGGTGGTTTGGCTGGTTGGATTAGCATTATTGATAATTATGTTGTTGAGTTGGGTTTTGCGGCGCAGGAGCATCACTAGGGGTACGGTGGAAATAGCCGATGAAAGCCCAGTACCTGCTCCGCAAAAGACCGGGGACGTTGATGATAATTCACCCGAGCCTGTAGCAGGGAGCCAACGTAAAGGGGTTGAACAGGTGCAAACACCAGTGCCAGATTCAGACCCGGAAGCAGAAGTCATAACACCAGAGCCAGTAGAGGAATATCAACAGGATGCTGTTACTAAATCAACAGACTCTGAGATCAGGCTGGATCTGGCCCGGGCTTATCTATCTATGGGTAATAAAGAAGCGGCCCGTTCCATACTCGAGGAAGTCATGAAGAGCGGCAACGATGAGCAACGGGCAGAAGCCCAGCAAATGGCAGATGAAATCTAGGGAACCGCTGATCTATTCATGAACGAGCATCTTGCGTCCAAAATGCCCAGCTTCTGTGTTGCGAATCTTCGCAATAGTCAGCTATTACGTGCGATCCACGTCTTGAAGCCGGGCATTTTGAATCACAATCTACTTCGTCAAGAATAAATCAGAGGTTCCCAGAACTTTATGCGTTATGCACTCGGATTGGAGTACGACGGCACTGAGTTTTGTGGCTGGCAAAGGCAAAGCAA
>CAYZLS010000326.1:933-2898 GCA_964479355.1 uncultured Wenzhouxiangellaceae bacterium
TTGCCAGGTCATCCATTTTGACAGCCCGTCGAAGCGTTCGAGAAGGCAATGGCTATTGGGAATCAACGCAAATCTGCCTGTTGCGATCAGGGGTTTATGGGTTTGCCGGGTTGCAGATGATTTTCATGCACGCTTTGGTGCTTATTCCAGAGCCTACCGCTACAAAATTCTGAATCGCCCGGTGAGTCCGGCGATCGGGTATTCCAATCTTGGCTGGTGCCGTGATGTCCTGGATACAGAGAAAATGCACCTGGCAGCTCAGGCTCTTGTCGGCAAGCACGACTTCAGCGCCTTTCGCTCAGCAGGCTGCTCTGCTCAACACGCCATCCGAGAAGTGACTGCGCTGGATGTCAGTCGACAGACAGATATCGTGGTGTTTGAAATAACCGCAAACGCATTTCTGTATCACATGGTGCGTAATATTGTCGGTAGTCTAACCCAGGTTGGACGTGGGGCTGAATCCGTAGATTGGATTGCAGAGCTTTTGCAAAGCCGTGACCGAAGGCTTGCCGGTGTGACTGCCGAGCCACAGGGCTTGTGTTTTACGCGAGTGCGCTATGACCCGAAATACAAGTTACCGGAGTCAGGACAAACCCTGTCGCCGGTGTTGGATAGCGAATGACTCATCTGATCAAGATCAAGATTTGCGGTCTTACTCGGGTTGAGGATGTTAAGGCAGTGGTCGCGGCTGGAGTGGATGCAGTTGGCTTTGTTTTTGCCGCCAGTCCAAGACGCATTTCGAGCAAGGCGGCCAACGGCCTGTGCAAGTGTGTACCGGCTGGGGTTTTGCGGGTAGGCTTGTTTATGGATCAGACCCGCTCAGAAGTCACGCGGATGGTAAATTCTGTGCCGCTTGACCTGCTACAGTTCCATGGTTCAGAAAGCCGTGCTGAGTGTAACCTGTTTGATTTGCCATACCTCAAGGCTGTAGTCATGCAAGACTCCGGCTCAGTGCAGGCGGCGCAACAAGCCTACCCCGATGCAATGGGCTTGCTACTGGACGGCCATGCAGTGGGTATGCGAGGTGGCAGTGGGAAGGTATTCGATTGGTCATTGGCCGGCCACGCTTCAAAGCCTATTTGGTTGGCGGGTGGCTTAAACGCGCAAAACGTCGGCGCGGCCATACGTTTAGTAAGGCCTTTTGCAGTTGACGTGTCGAGCGCTGTAGAACAAGCGCCGGGTATAAAAGATAAAACCAGGATTCTGGAGTTTATTGATGCGGTCAGGAACGCTCACTTAACGCTATGAGAGGTCGGATTAAAGCTTGCTTTTGTGTCGCAAAAAAAGCTGGGCGAAAAGTGTTTGTACCCTTTATTACAGCCGGTGACCCCGATCCAGAATGGACGGTTGCAGTCATGCATGCGCTGGTCGTCGCCGGCGCGGACCTGATTGAGTTGGGTGTGCCATTCTCAGAGCCGGTAGCAGATGGGCCAGTCATTCAGTTAGCCAGTGAAAGGGCCATCAATAAACACGTTGACCTCGGCAGGGTGCTGCAGATGGTAGCCGCTTTTCGTCGCACTGACACCAGCACCGCCGTGGTTTTGATGGGTTATAAGAATTCCGTCGAGCGCTTTGGGCCGCAACGATTTCCAACGGCGGCGATCGCGGCAGGTGTTGATGGCTTGTTGCTGGCTGACTGCCCCCCAGAGGAGCGTGGTGATCTCGGCATTGCCATGGTAGAAGCGGGTCTTGACGGTATTTGTCTGATTACACCGACCACGACCCGGCAACGGGTCCGGGCCATTGCCGCGGTCGCCAGCGGGTTTATTTACTATGTGTCATTGATAGGTGTTACCGGCGACCGGCAATCGAATTCATTTGCGGTGAGCGCGCCTATTGGGCAAATCAGGGAGTTTAGTGATTTGCCGGTAGCTGTTGGTTTTGGGATCAAAAATGCTGTAATGGCAGTTGCTGCGGCCACACACGCAGATGCAGTTGTCGTTGGTAGCGCGTTAGTGCAAGCAC
>CAYZLS010000327.1:0-2892 GCA_964479355.1 uncultured Wenzhouxiangellaceae bacterium
AATTCATGTTTGATACTGAAGATGCCATGGTGCGCATTGATATGTCGGAGTTCATGGAAAAGCATTCCGTGGCACGATTGATTGGCGCGCCTCCGGGCTATGTCGGCTATGAGGAAGGTGGTTATCTGACCGAGGCGATTCGCCGGCGGCCTTATTCAGTGATCTTGCTGGATGAAGTAGAAAAAGCCCACCATGATGTGTTCAATATCCTGTTGCAGGTGCTTGATGATGGTCGCCTGACTGATGGTCACGGCCGCACGGTGGATTTTCATAATGCCGTGATCGTGATGACTTCCAACCTCGGCTCGGGTCGTATTCAGGACATGGCAGATGAAGGTTACGAGGCCATGAAGCACGCTGTGATGGAGGTCGTTGGCCAGCATTTCCGGCCTGAGTTCATTAACCGAGTCGATGACCTAGTTGTGTTTCACCCCCTGGATCAGCAACAGATTCGACTCATTGCCAGTATTCAGGTAAACCTTCTCAGAAAACGGCTTGAAAGCACAGGCTTGGGATTAGAAATCACTGACGCAGGTCTGGACCTGCTCGCCAAAGCAGGTTTCGACCCTGTTTACGGTGCCAGGCCGCTGAAACGGGCAATCCAGCAGCAGATTGAAAATCCATTGGCACAGAAAATCCTGGCAGGTGATTTTTCATCCGGCAATACGGTAAAGATCGATGTTGCAGATGGGCGTTTCCAGTTTTCGCAATGATGTGAGGTTTGCAACAGAAGATTTTTTTAGGTTCAGAATCATTTGATCCGCGGCGACACGGGATGTATACCCCCAAAGACACGCCGTAAACCCGTCCATGTGTCCGAACGTTTTGTTACCTATGTCTCTGGTCTATACACCATGTCGCCACGGATCGCGTGACACCGGACTTAAAGAATCATTACGCTACGGCCGAATCTGCCCCGATCCTCTGACAATCCATTTGTAGCTGGTCAGTTCCGGCAGTGCCATTGGCCCGCGGGCATGGAGTTTCTGGGTGCTGATACCGATTTCAGCGCCCATGCCAAACTCGCTGCCGTCGGTAAATGCAGTTGAGGTGTTGGCATAGACTGCGGCGGCATCGACTTGGTTGAAAAACTGTTCGATTACCTGCGGGTCTTCCGCCACAATCGCTTCAGAGTGTTTTGAACCATGGTGATGAATATGATCCAGTGCTTCGTCCAGGTTTGCGACGGTTTTGATGGACATTTTCAGGGACAGGAATTCGGTACCGAAATGTTCTTCAGTTGCGCGCTGAAGGCTGGCTGCGTAGTGTCCATCAAGGGCAGTAAATGCTTCATTATCAGCGAATACTTCAGCCCCATATTGGTCGCCGATTGCTTGCATTAATACAGGTAACGATGGCAACAGATCCTGGTGCAACAACAGCGTGTCTAGGGCGTTACAAACGCTGACCCGACGGGTCTTGGCATTGGTAATAATGGCTTTTGCCTTATTCAGGTCAGCACTGGTATCGATATAAGTGTGTACGATACCGGCACCGGTCTCGATTACCGGAATGTGGGCATGGTCACGAACGAAGTCAATCAGGCCTTTCGAGCCGCGCGGGATGGCCAGATCAATGCTTTGGCTGGCCTGCAGAATATGAGTTAGCCACTGGCGTTGTGGCGGCGCTAAAAAGACCACAGCGGTATCTATTCCGTGCTCTTCCAGGACTGCGTGCATCAGTTTTACTACGACCTGATTGGTGGCGTGTGCATCGCTGGAGCCTTTTAATACGCAGACGTTAAGGGTTTTCAGGCACAGCGCAAACACGTCGAAGGTGACATTCGGCCGTGATTCGAAAATCACTGCTATTACGCCCATAGGAACACGAATTTTACTCAGTTCAAGGCCATTTTCCAGTTGTTTTTGTGCGAGCAATTCACCCACGGGTGTGGGCAGGGCGGCAACGCAGCGCAGGTCATCTGCGATGGCCTCAAGACGCTCTAGGTTGAGCAGCAAGCGGTCGTGCCTCGGGTCTGATTCAGGCATCCGTGAGAGGTCTTTATCGTTGGCCTTTAAGATTTCCTCGCTTGCGGCCAGTGTTCGTTCCGCCAAGGTTTCCAGCATGGCACGAATCTTTTTATCATCACAATGGGCCAGCTTCCGTACGGCTACACGCGCGTCGATTAAGCCTTGTTCGAGGTATTGTTGTTGCGGATCCATTCAATCTTCCAGGTAAAGATAATCATAATGGATGAGTGGTTTCTGGCCCCGTTGCCCCATCAGTTCGGATGCCTCAAGGTGCTCATATCGCGCCCGGCCACAACCCAGCACCTGGCCCTGATCGTTGAAGATCTGAATAACATCACCATGCTTAAAATGGCCATTGATACTGACAATTCCTACCGGCAGTAAACTGGTGAGTTGAGTGCTATCTAGCAGGGCACTTTCGGCGCCGGCATTTATCGTTACGGACCCGGTTGCATGGTCGTCTGCAATCGCCAGCCAGCGTTTGGTTGGTGATACTTCGCCCATGGCCGAAAAGCGTGTGCCGACGCTTTCACCTGCAATGATTTTGAGCATAATTTCCGGGTCTGTACCGTCTGCAATGACGACTTCGGTGCCGAGTTTTGCAACTTTACGTGCGATTGTCAGCTTGGAATGCATTCCGCCCCGTCCCAATGCAGAAGTGCCACGCGCGACAATTTCTTTGAGTTGGTGCCGTTGTGAGTCCCAGCTTTTGATGCAATGCGTTGTAGGGTCTTGCGGATCACCGTTATACACACCTGCAACCGTACTGAGTAGGCAAAGAAGATCTGCATTGACCATCCCGGCCAGCAAGCCTGCCAGTTCATCGTTATCGGTAAACATCAATTCAGTCACGGCTACGACGTCATTTTCGTTCACGACTGGCACAATACCCGTTGTTAACAATGCTTCGATACAGCCGCGC
>CAYZLS010000328.1:0-2876 GCA_964479355.1 uncultured Wenzhouxiangellaceae bacterium
CAGCAGGAGCAGGGCAAGCAAACAACCCGTTAAACCGTACCACAGGCCTGAATACAGAAAGGGTTGTCGAACAAATGCATTACCCGCACCGACCAGTGACAGGATTTCGATTTCTTCGGCTCGAGAAGTCACATCGAGACGAATCGTATTTCCGACCACAGCCACCACAGCGACCCCAAACAGAAGGATCAAAATAGTGACCAGAACACGGCCCAACTCCAGCATGCGACCCAGTCTTTGCAACCATTTATGATCAAACTCGGTAAGCTCAACGCTGCTGAAGGAGCGCATATACTGGATCAACTCGACAACCCGTTGCTCCACCTGGTCGGTCGAGCCGGTCAAAGGAATTACCTGCATCACCCAGGGCAATGGGTTTTCTTCCAGCATATCAAGCGATTCACCAAATCCCGAAGATTCACGAAAATCAACCATGCCCTGCTCGGGGCTGATCAGTTGTACTGATTGTGGGTGCGACCGACTTTCCAGTTGATTCGCGACCTGTCTGACCTGTGTTTCGGTGGTGCCTGATTTAAAAAAGACCGTAACCGAACTCCATTTTTCCTGGCGCAGGTTCATGTCTTGCAGATTATCCAGCGTGACATACAGGCCCAGGGGCAGAAACATGGCTATTCCCAGCACCAAAACAGTCATCAAGGTACCCAGCTTGTGCTGCAACAACACGCCCAGGCTGGAAAAAAAGCTATAGCTGTTCCTGCGCAACCAGGCACGGCCTCTACGGCGGATTGTTTCCAGGCTCAACTTCAACTTATTAGCTACTCGCCGGCTGGAATATCATCAGCCAGGCAGCCGTTGGAAAGCACCAGCACACGTTTGCGGGTCTGGCGGATCAAATCAAGATCGTGACTCGCAATCAATACGGTTACACCCCTCTCACTGACTTCCTGAAATAAAGCGAACAGTTCCCGCGACAGCATGGGGTCTAGGTTGCCGGTCGGTTCATCTGCCAGTACCAGGGGCGGCATTGAAACAATGGCCCGTGCAATACCAACACGCTGTTGCTCACCACCTGACAAGGTCTGTGGCCAGGCTTGTGCTTTGTCCAGCAAGCCCACTTTATCAAGCGCCGCCCGTGCCCGTTTGTGAATATCTGCATACTTAAGTCCGGCAATCATCAACGGCAGGGCCACATTATCAGCAACGGTTTTATCCTTGAGAAGTTTGTGATCCTGGAAAATCATGCCGATCCCCTGTCGTACCGCAGGCACAAGCCGGTTTGGGGTTTTGCCGAGATTCCTGTCGTTAACTGTCACCTGCCCCCGACTGGGCCGTTCCAGCATCATTATTAAGCGCAACAATGTACTTTTGCCGGCACCGGAATGACCTGTCAGAAAAACCAGGCTGCCACGCTCAATATTAAAATTGACATCCGTCAGCGCGCGATTGCCTCCTGGAAAAATCTTGCTGACCCTTTCAAACTGAATCATCGTCTATGGTGGTGCCGTTTCGGATTATGCCAGTTGCCGGACCGACCGTTCCGGCTAGTGCGTTTTGGTGCTGGTGGGATAGTAATGTCTGGCAACAATTCCACACCAGGGGTATCCACCGGAATGGAATAACCAATGAATTCTTCGATAGCAGGCAAGTAAAAGGCCGAATCTTCACAGGCAAAACTAATCGCTTCACCACGTGCACCCAGGCGTGCTGTTCGCCCGATCCGGTGTACGTAATCGGGCGCTTCGTGCGGTAAATCATAATTAAAAATATGCGTCACGTCGGGGATATGCAATCCTCTGGCTGCAACATCGGTAGCCACCAGCACCGGAATCTCACCATCGTGAAAGCGTTTCAGCAGCTTTTGTCTTTGCTCCTGACGCACCCGTCCGGAGATTACTGCTGCGCTGATTCCATTGGCATTGAGCGTGCGCCCTACCTTGTCAGCGGCCGCCCGTGTGTTGGTAAAAACCATGCTGTGGCTTTCATCCAGGCTGCGCATCAAACCAATTAGCAGCGGTAGCTTCTCGTCATTGGCTGGATAAAATACCTTTTGCTCTACATGATCCGCCGTAACTTTTTCAACTTCGACCCTGAGCGTCTTGGGATTGTTCATGTGCTCATAGGCGAGTTCCATGACACGGTGGGATAAGGTCGCGGAAAACAACAGGGCCTGACGCTCTGCCGGTGCTGGTGTTCGACGCAGGAGAAAACGAATATCACTGATAAAACCCAGGTCAAACATCCGGTCCGCTTCATCCAGAACGGCGACTTCGATATACCGGAGGTTATATACTTTTTGCTTTAAGAAATCGATTAACCTGCCGGGTGTGCCAACTAGGATATCAACTCCCTGACGGAGGGCATTGCGTTGTTTTTCGTAATCCACTCCACCATAGGCCAGACCCGTTACAAGACCGGTATCTGCTCCTAATAACAATGCATCGCGGTGTATCTGCAGTGCCAGTTCACGCGTTGGCGCAACCACCAATGCACGTGGGTTGGCACCATGCTCGCCAGCATTTTCCTGTAGTAACCGGTTGAATATCACCAACAAGAATGCTGCTGTTTTGCCGGTACCGGTTTGGGCCTGGCCTGCAACGTCACAGCCTTTGAGTGCCAACGGCAAAGTCAAAGCCTGAATGGAGGTACAATGTGCGAATTGCGCTTTTACGAGACTGGTTTTTATCTTCTGATCCAAGTCTTTTAAGTTGCGTATCACTTGATTTGTCTCATCATTAAACTTATCTGAGACATCTGGGGGGATTTTTCTTTTGAGGTACTTTGTGCCGGTAAGGTTTTCAACTTCCAGCCATAAAGCATTGAGCTCTTCTTCCATTGAATCAATCATGACTCTCCTTAAAACTAGGATTGTACGATAGAGTCAAAGCATTTATTTCCACATAAAAAATGGACAAAGT